>CANSLE010000149.1 GCA_947647645.1 uncultured Microbacterium sp. | reverse complement strand
GGCGTCGAAGTGGCGCTGGTCGACGTCGCCGCGAGCGATGGCGCGCACCGCGTCGAGCGCGACGTCGACGCCCAGGGCGGCCGACACGGGCGTGTTCGCAGCGAGTCGTTGCGGGAGGACGTCCACCGCACCGGTGCGGTGGACGGTGCCGGATGCCGGGGTCAGCGTGCCCGCGATGAGTGTGAGCAGGGTCGACTTGCCCGAGCCGTTGCGGCCGATGAGCCCGGTGCGGCCGGCGCCGAACGCTCCGGTGACGTCGTCGATCGCGACGGTGCCGTCGGGCCAGATGAAGGTGACGCGGTCGAGCACGACCGCGGGGGAGGGATGGGGCATGAGTGCCTCCTGACGGTGTCGGGGCGCAGGCGCGCACGACACCGGTCCCGGACGACGGGAGGGGATCGACGGCCGGCGCAGGGTGGGTGCGCCGGGCGTCGGACAGCCCGGAGTTCGAGAGGGAACGGAGGGGTCGACGGCTCAGCGCGGGATCACAGCGCGGCGTCGAAACCCTTCAACGGTCTTCCTCACACTCGGGACGGGGACGGGGACAGCCTACCGTCGTCGCGCCGATCAGGCCAGGGCGTCCCCGCCGCCGTCCGTCCCGTCCGCGTCGCCCGAGGCCTCGGCGAGCCGCTTCTCGAGGAAGACGCGCACATCGTCGAGCTCCTCCGCGGAGACGCTGTGGGTCAGCCCGGCGTACACGCGGCCGCTCAGCTCGACGTGCGCGGGCAGCCACTGCACCGTGTGCGCCACGGCGGCCGCGGGGATCACCTCATCCCGTGCGCCGCGTCCCCAGAAAACCGGCGGACGCCGCTCGGCGAGCTGGGCATCGGTCGGCAGCGGCGACGGGTCGACGTACCCGGCGAGGTCGACGACGAACGCGAACCGCTCCGGCTGCAGCCGCAGTGCCTGCAAAGCGACGGCGGCGCCCTGGGAGAACCCGAGGATTCCGATGGTCGCGGCATCCGTGGCGGTGTCGAGCCACGCGATCAGGGTCTCGGCCGCCGCGGTCACCGCCCCGGTCGGCCGACCGTCGAGCTCTTCGATCGGATACCAGGACCACCCGGGGGCGGGGAAGGGCGGCGACAGCGGCGCGCGGACCGCGGCCAGGACGAAATCGTCGGGCAGGTACGGGGCGAGACCGAACAGGTCCTTCTCATCGGAGCCGTAGCCGTGCAGGAGCAGCAGCAGGGGGCGACCCGCGCGCCCGTCGGCGGCCGCCGACCACAGGACGGCGTCGTCATCGATCGCGATCGCGCTCATGCCGACATCCTCGCAGGCCTCGCCGACATCGCGGCGGCTCTCGCGCCGCCGCGGGTGGGGGTCGCGGACGCGGGGCGGCCGGAGGTGCGGGTATACATGAGGCATGGCCGTTCGCACCCCCGACCCCGATCCGAACGAACGCGACGACGACGGGAACCCCCGCGATCCGCTGCGCGGCTTCGGCGCCGGCGCGGGACGTTCGGGGCATCCGATGGGCGACGGCTCGTTCGGCTCGCCGGCGCCGGGCAACGCCGCCAACCCCGGCTGGCTGACAGACATCGAGCTGGCCGAGGCGCGTCGGCGGCTGCCGATCCTGTACGTCGAGGCGGTGCCCGTGCGCACGGACGGCGTCGGAGCGGTGACCCGGGTGGGCGTGCTGCTTCGCGCCACGCCGCTGGGGGAGATCACCCGCTCGATCGTGTCGGGGCGCGTGCGCTACGGCGAGACGGTGCGCGACGCGCTCTTCCGTCACCTCGAGAACGATCTGGGCCCCATGGCCTTCCCGCAGCTGCCGCCGCAGCCGGTGCCCTTCACTGTGGCGGAGTACTTCCCGCTGCCCGGTGTCAGCGCGTTCCACGACGATCGGCAGCACGCGGTGTCCCTCGCGTTCGTCATCCCCGTCACCGGCACGTGCGAGCCGCGTCAGGACGCGCTCGAGGTCACCTGGATGACCCCCGAAGAGGCATCGTCGGAGTCGCTCGCCGCCGAGATGGAGGGCGGTCGCTCGACCCTCATCCGCCTCGCCCTGGCGAGCGTCGGCGCGCTGCGCTGACGACGACCCGTCCGCTCCGACCCGAGGTGATCACCGTGCCCCGCAGCGAGATGCTCGTCGACTTCGCCGGCGCTCTCCCCCTGGCCCTCTTGCTGTCCTTCGTCATCGCATGGGTGCTCCGACGGCTCTTCGGCGCCCGCCTGTCCCTTCCCCTGTCGGTCATGACGATCGTCTCGCTGCTCGGGGTGAGCCTCGGTCTCTTCCTCGCGGGCTGGTTCTTCTTCGGGCTGCGGCTGTGGATGCCGACGTCGCTGCTGCTGGCCGCGGGGACGAGCCTGGGGCTGTCGTTCGTCGTGGCGGGAATCGCCGCGCTCCTGCGGCGCGACGGCGCCGTGGACGTCGCAGCCCTCCTCGAGAGGGGGGAGAGCGAACGGGTCGAGTTCAAGGAGACCGCACGCTGGAACGTCCGCGAGGACAAGAAGGACGTCCGCATGGAGCAGGTCGTGGCGAAGACCGTCGCCGCGTTCCTGAACAGCGCGGGCGGGACGCTCGTCATCGGCGTCGACGACGACGGTCGTATCCACGGCCTCGACCGCGACTTCGCGACCCTGCGCACGCCCGACGCCGACCGCTTCGAGCTGTGGTTGCGCGACATGCTGGCGTCGAGTCTCGGCAAGAACGCCGCCGCGCTGCCGCGGATCCGTTTCGCCGACGTCGAGGGCCGCACGGTCTGCGCCCTGCGCTGCCCCCGTGCCGCCGAGCCTGTCTTCGTGACCCAGGGCGGTGCGAAGGAGCTGTGGGTGCGGGTGGGTAACTCGACGCGCGCGTTCGGCGTGGACGAGGCCGTCACCTACGTCGCCCGGCACTTCCGGCCCACCCTGGCGGACGTGCTGGTCGGGCGGCGCTGACCGGGTCGTCGTCGCACGGTCGTAGGCTCGGAGAATGACTGCGATCGAGCCACTCGCCTTCCCGATCGACGCCGACGGCTGGAGGGCATTCGTGTCCGGCCGCCCCGCGGCAGCCGTCGCCCTCGTCGCCGACATCGATGCGCGCCTGGTCGCCGCGGGCGACGACCTGGACGCCGCGGCCCGTGTGGAGCTCTGGAACGACGCCGACCTCGCGCTGCGGCAGGCCACGAGCGAGGCGCACCTGCTGAGTGAGGCGCACCCGGATGCCGCGGTGCGCGCCGCCGCGGAGGACCAGGTGCAGACCCTCGAGGCGCTGTCGGCCGCGAGACTGCTCGACGATCGCCTGTTCGAGGCCGTCGCCGGCCTGCCCGACGAGGGCCTCGCCGCCGACCAGCGGCGGCTGCTCGAGCACCTGCGACGCGATTTCCGCCGCGGCGGTGTCGCCCTGCCGGCGGCGGATCGAGAGCGGGTGCGCGCTCTCACCGGCCGCGACATCGAGCTGAGCCTCGAGTTCTCGCGTAACGTGCGCGACGGACGCCGCGAGATCCGGGTGACGCCCGCAGCGCTCGCCGGCCTGCCGCAGGATTTCGTCGATGCCCACCCCGTCGGCGACGACGGTCTGGTCGTGCTCACCACCGACTACACCGACCTTATGCCGGTGCGGGAATACGCGACCGATCGCGCGACCCGTCTCGCCCTGGTCGAGGCCTACAACGACCTCGCCTGGCCGGACAACGACGCCGTTCTCGCCGAGCTGCTCGCGGTGCGCGCCGAGCGCGCGCAGTTGCTGGGATACCGGGACTGGGCGGATTTCGAGACCGAGACCCGCATGATCGGCGCCGGCCGTCCCGACGGGGGCAGCGCCGCGATCGCGGAGTTCCTCGCGCGCCTCGACGAGGCCTCATGGGATGCGGCGGCGCGGGAGTACCCGGTGCTGCTGGAGCGGCTGCAGCGTGACGATCCCGCCGCCACCGCGGTGACCATCGCCGACTTCTTCTACCTGCTGAGCGCCCTGCGCCGCGAGCGGCACGACGTCGACGCCCAGCTCGTGCGGTCGTACTTCTCGTTCGACCGTGTCCTGCCGGGCGTGCTCGACACGACGTCGCGGCTTCTGGACGTCGAGTACGTGCCGGTCGACGTGCCCACCTGGCACGACGACGTCCGCTCGTACGACGTCGTGCGCGCGGGTGTGCGGCTCGGTCGCATCCATCTCGACCTCCACCCCCGCGACGGCAAGTACACCCATGCGGCATGCTTCCCCCTCGCCCCCGGGGTGACCGGTCGAGTGCTGCCGGAGGCCGTTCTCCTCTGCAATTTCGCCCGTGGGCTCATGACGCACGACGAGGTCGTGACCTTCTTCCATGAGTTCGGCCACCTCGTGCACGACATCCTCGGCGGCGACCAGCGCATCGCCCGGTTCTCCGGCGTCGCGACCGAGTGGGACTTCGTCGAGGCGCCCAGCCAGCTCCTCGAGGAGTGGGCATGGGATGCCGAGGTCCTCGGCTCCTTCACCGCGGACGCCGCCGGCGACCCGATCCCCGCCGACCTCGTCGCCAAGATGCGCGTCGCCGACGGGTTCGGCCGTGCCCTGGAGGTGCGGCGTCAGCTCGGCCACGCGAACGTGTCGTACCACCTGCACGTCGACCGCCCCGCCGATCTGCAGGCCGCGACCGAGCACTGGTACGCGTCGACGAGTCCCGTGCAGCCGCTCCGAGGTCGGCATCCGTACGCCGGATTCGGTCACCTCACCGGATACGGCGCCTGCTACTACACGTACCAGTGGAGCCTCGTGATCGCCCGCGACCTGCTCTCGGCGTTCGGCGGCGATCTGATGGACGCCGACACCGCGACCCGCTACCGCCGCGAGATCCTCGAACCGGGTGGGCGGCGGGACGCTACCGACCTCGTCGAGGCCTTCCTCGGCCGCCCGTACGCCTTCGACGCCTACCGGGCGTGGCTCGCGGGGGCCTGAGGTCGAGCCGGCCGGCCCAGCCGCCGCGGCGGCGGCACGGCCTGCGGGACCTCAGGTGAGGCGGGCGAGCTCCGCGACGAACGCGTCGACGTCGTCCTCCGACGTGTCGAACGAGCACATCCAGCGCACCTCGCTCCTCGCCGCATCCTCCCCGCCCGCACTCGACGGATCGCTGTCGCGATCCTCCGAGCCCCCGCCGGCGGGGCCCCAGTCGTAGAACCGGAAGCTCTCGCGGAGGGCGGCGGCGACGCCGTCGGGCAGGGTGGCGAACACGCCGTTGGCCTGCGTCGGCTGGGTGAAGGCCACCCCGGTGATCGACCCGCCGGCGAGTCCCGCCTCGACGCCGGCGCGCAGGCGTCGCGCCATCGCGTTGGCGTGCCGTGCGTTGCGCAGGTAGAGATCGCCCTCCAGCAGCGCGACCAGCTGGGCGGAGATGAAGCGCATCTTCGAGGCGAGCTGCATGTTGAGCTTGCGCAGGAACAGCAGTCCCTCCGCGGCATCCGGGTTCAGCACGACGACCGCCTCCGCGCCGAGCGCGCCGTTCTTCGTGCCGCCGAAGCTGAGGACGTCCACGCCCACGTCGGTCGTGAACGCGCGCAACGGCAGGTCGAGGGCGGCCGCCGCGTTGGAGATGCGGGCGCCGTCGAGGTGCAGCCGCATGCCGTGTGCGTGGGCGTGCGCGGCAAGGGCGCGGATCTCGTCGGGGGTGTACAGCGTGCCGAGCTCCGACGACTGCGTGATCGAGACCACCAGCGGCTGCGCACGGTGCTCGTCTCCCCAGCCCCAGGCCTCGCGGTCGACGAGCTCGGGGGTGAGCTTGCCGTCGCCGGTCGGCACATGGAGGATCTTGATCCCGGCGACACGCTCGGGCGCGCCCCCTTCGTCGACGTTGATGTGGGCGGTGGATGCCGCGATCACCGCACCCCATCGCGGCAGCATCGACTGCAGGCCGACGACGTTGGCGCCGGTGCCGTTGAAGACGGGGAACGCCTCGGCGGCGTCGCCGAAGTGGCGGCGGAAGACCTCCTGCAGCCGCGCCGTGTAGGCGTCCTCGCCGTAGGCGATCTGGTGGCCGTGGTTGGCGGCGGCGACGGCCTCCAGCACCTCGGGATGGACGCCGGAGTAGTTGTCGCTGGCGAAGCCGCGGACGGTGGTGTCATGCAGGGTGGTCACGGGTATCCAATCTAGTTCGGGGTGGCACGGCCTCCGCCCGGAGCGCGTGCCGAGAGCGATGATGCCGTCATTGACGGCGCTGGCATCGGCATCCCACAGGCCGACGAACGCCGCCCCCAGCGCGTCTTCGAGTCCGTCCAACGTGCGGACGCGGAAGATGACGGATGCCGCGGTCGGCGCGACACCGCGATCCCGCGCCTCCTTGGCGAAGCCCTGAGCCATCGCCCGCGCCCACGCCTCCTCCGCGGCCTTGACGGCGGCGTAGTTCGCGCCGCCGGCCAGCGGGCGCGCGACCGCGGTCGATGAGACGATCGCGACGCGCGCGGCC
>CANSLE010000148.1 GCA_947647645.1 uncultured Microbacterium sp. | reverse complement strand
CCGACGCCCACACCGGCGGCGACACCGGCGCCGGCGACCGGCGGATCGGCGCTCGCGGCGACAGGCGGATCGCCCGACGGCCTCATCGCGGGAGCGTTCGCCGGTGCGCTGCTGCTGCTGGCCGGCGGGGCCGTGGTCTGGCGCCGTGCGCGTCCCGCGTAACCTCTCTCCCATGATCACCAGTCCTCTCATCGACGCGTCCGAGCTGATCGAGCAGCTGAGGTCGCCGGCCCCGCCCGTCGTGCTCGATGTGCGGTACCGGCTCGACGCCCCCGACGGTCGCGAGGACTACCGCGCCGGACACGTGCCGCGCGCCGTCTATGTCAGCCTCGACGACGAGCTCGCCGCACACGGCGATCCGGGGGAGGGTCGGCATCCCCTTCCGACGGCGGAGGACTTCGAACGCGCCGTACGCCGGTGGGGCATCGAAGACGGGGACGAGGTCATCGTCTATGACGACTGGAACTCGTTCGCCGCCGCCCGGGCGTGGTGGATGCTGACGGATGCCGGCATCTCCGCGCGCGTGCTCGACGGCGGCGTGCGGGCCTGGCGTGACGCCGGTGGCGCGCTGGAGACGGGTGACGTCGTCCCCGCTCCGGGCTCGGCGACGCTGCGCCCCGGGCAGCGACCGCGTCTGGACATCGACGACGCCGCCGCCCTCGCCCGCGACGGTGTGCTGCTCGATGCGCGCGCCCCCGAGCGGTACCGGGGCGACGTGGAGCCCCTCGATCCGGCGGCCGGTCACATTCCCGGCGCTCGCAATGCGCCCACCACCGAGAACCTCGCTCCCGACGGACGGCTGCGTCCCGCGGACGTCCTCCGCCAGAAGTACGCCGATCTCGACGGGGCGGCGGTCGGCGTCTACTGCGGCTCCGGCGTGACCGCGGCCCATGCCCTCCTCGCCCTGGCCGTCGCCGGTCACGACGCCGCGCTGTACCCCGGATCGTGGAGTCAGTGGTCGAATACCCCCGGCCGTCCCATCGCGACCGGCGACCGTCCCTGAGTACGATGTTGACGATGCCACACACACGCACGACGTCCATCCCCGCCTCGGGCACCGACGTCACCCTCCGGTCCGGATCCTACAAAGCACACGTCGCCAGCGTCGGCGCGTCGCTGCGCGCGCTGACCCTCGACGGCAGGGACCTCGTGGTCCCGTTCGCGGCGGACGAGGTGCGCCCCGCCTACCGGGGCGCGACGCTCGTGCCGTGGCCCAACCGCGTCGTCGACGGCGAGTACGCGTTCGCGGGCCGCACGCACAGGCTGGCGCTGAGCGATCCCGGCCGTCCGAACGCCCTGCACGGTCTGGGGGTCTGGCTCGACTTTGAGATCGTCGAGCAGAGCGCCGACGCCGTCACGCTCGCCGCGGAGATCGTGCCGCAGGCCGGCTACCCGTGGCGTGTGCACGTCGAGACCACCTACCGGCTCGGCCCGGACGGCCTGACCCAGACGGTCGTGGCGACGAACGAGAGCGCGGATGCCGCGCCCTTCGGCACCGGCCCACACCCGTACCTGGTCGCCGGTGCTGCGCCGCTGGACGAGTGGACCCTGGCGCTGCCCGCCGACCGGGTGCTCGAGGTCACCGACGACCAACTGGCCCCGATCGACCTCGCTGACGTCACCGGGTCGGCGCGCTTCGACTGGCGCGTCGCGCGCGCGCTCGGCGACGTCGAGATCGACCATGCCTTCACCGGGCTGGGACGCATCGACGATCTCGCGACGGTGCGGCTGCTCGACCCGTCGGGAACCGGCGTGGAGATGGTCTGGGACGACGCCTGCCCGTGGGTGCAGATCCACACCGCGGACCTGCCGCCGCTGCCTGACGGCAGCATCGACCCCGGCCATCGCGCCGGCCTCGCCGTCGAGCCGATGACCTGCGCGCCCGATGCGTTCAACGCGGATCGCTACGACTACGACGCCGGCCTCGTCGTCATCGAGCCGGGAGCGTCGGTCGCCGCATCCTGGCGGATCGCCGGCATCACGATCTGACGCGCCGCACGCATCCGATCCGTGACGCGACGAAGGGCCCCGGAGTGATCTCCGGGGCCCTTCATCTGTTCGTGATCAGGAGTCTCCGCGGAGCTCTTCCTTGACCTCGTTGCGCGTGTGCACCGAGTCGCGTTCGGCCTCGGCCTTCTTGACCTCGGCATCGGCCTTGACCTCGTCGATCTTGTCCGAGACCCGGTCGACCACGTCCTCGAAGCCTTCCTTGACCTTGCGGCCCGCCGTCTCCGCGGCGTCCTTCGCATCATCGATGAATCCCATGGGCGACTCCTCTCATACAGATGAACACCGCCAGCATACGGAGACGCCCGCGCCGGAGAAAGGGGGTTGTCGTCGTTCGCGCCCGGTGATACAGGGTGCTGGCGGGCCGGGCCGGCGCGCCCATAGGATGACGCCGTGAACAACTCCGGCACGCTCGAGCAGTGGCAGGCGGTCTTCGGCAGCGGCCCCGGCCTCGCCTTCTTCCTCACCTACTACGTCCTCTACGCCGTGGCGATGTGGAAGGTGTTCAGCAAAGCGGGCTACCCCGGCATCCTCGCCCTGATCCCCATCGTCAACTGGTTCTTCCAGGTGAAGGTCGCCGGGTTGTCGGCGTGGTGGGGGCTGCTCGCGATCGTGCCGATCGTGAACGTCGTCTTCTTCATCATCGTCGCGCTGCGCATCGGACGCGCGTACGGCCACGGGGCGGTCTTCTCGATCCTCCTGCTGCTGCTGTTCGCGCCGATCGGCTATTTCATCATCGGTCTCAGCTCCGACCGCTACACGCGGCCGGTCTGACCGATCGCACTCGGTCGCTTCCGCGACGCGGTGCTCGCCTGTGGTCTTCCGTAGGATCGAGGTGAGGGAGTGCCGTGTCCAGCAGCAAGCGCGTACGCACCCGTGACGTCGTCGCGGAGGGGCTGTACATCGCGTCCGCCGCAACGCGGCTGAGCCTGAAGAACACGATCCTCGTCCACATCCTGGCCGAGGGCGAGGACTTCGACCCCGACCGCTATCTTCCCGAGGCGAAGGCCGCCCTCGAGACCCTCGCCGCCGAGGCGGAGGACGACGCCGCCCGTACCGAGCGCGAGCGCCGCACCGCGCGCGGCCGGCACACCGACTCCGACGGGACGCACGACTACCGCAGTCGCGACGTGCGGAATCTCCGCCGCCGCCAGAAGCAGTCGCTCCACGTCGCCCAGGAGCTGAGGCGGCGCGCCGCCGATGAGGAGGAACTGCGAAAGCTCGTGCTCGACGCCCGGGATGCCGCGTGGGCGGAGGTGGCCGGCAACATCGACCGCACTCTCCGGATCGAGGCCGCCCGGCCCGATCTCGAGCCGGACTATGACCGTATGCGGACGGCACGCATGCAGGCGCTGCGCCTCGTCGACCTCCCGAAGCTGCGCGCGCACCGCCGCAGCGTCGCGGCGCAGCAGAGACAGCGCGCGGAGGGCCGGGATCCCGGCCCGGTGGCGGAGCCCGCGGCATCCGGGGTCGACCTGTCGGAGCTCGAGACCGGACTCGATTCGTCGGATCCCGACGCGTAGGCTAAGCTATTCCTCGGCCCTCGGAGAGGTGCCGGAACTGCGCCCGTAGCTCAATGGATAGAGCATCTGACTACGGATCAGAAGGTTAGGGGTTCGAGTCCCTTCGGGCGCACACTGTGTTGAGACAGTACAGAGAAAGACCCGCGGCATGCCGCGGGTCTTTCTGGTTTCCGGTTCTCCGTCGAGAACCCTCCGTGAAGAACTGTGACGGCATCCGCGCCGTGCCCCGTCCCGACGCTTAGCGTGGCAGAGTGGCCACCTCCCCCGCAGCGACCCCGTCCGCCCGCCCCGCCGGCATCGACCCGCGCGGGCCGCGCTTTGCGGCATCCCTCACCGCCGTGCTGCTGCTGGTCGGTGTCTTCCTCGCGCTGATCGGCACCGCGACGCGTCCCTCGACCCTGGCTGAGCGGCTCGCCGATCCGGCCGTCGTCCTGCTGGTCGTGATCGATCTGCTGTTCGCGTGGGGCTTCGCCGCGCCGCGGACGGCGCCGTGGGGCCTGCTCTACCGGATCGCGGTCCGTCCGCGCTTGCAGCCGCCCGTCGACCTCGAAGACCCGCGCCCGCCGCGCTTCGCCCAGGTCGTCGGGTTCATCGTCGTGACCGTCGGGCTCGTCCTGCACGTCGCCGGTGTCGCGTGGGCGCTGCCGATCGCCGCGGCCCTCGCCTTCGCCGCCGCCTTCCTCAACGCGGTGTTCGGGCTGTGCCTCGGATGCCTGCTCTACCTGGCCCTGGCTCGCGCCGGCGTCTTCCGGCCGCAGGGCGGTCTGATCGGGGCGTGACGCTCAGGCGGGCGTGACCCGCAGCCACACGAATCCGTGGGGGCGCAGGGTGACGCCCTCGTCGAGGTCGATCTCCGTGTTGTGGACGAGGTCGAACGAGGTCTGGGCGAAGCCGGAGAACGTGAGCGGATCGATCTCGATCTCGGCATCCCCCACGTTCGCCAGCACCAGCAGACGCGTCCCGTCGCCCGGGCGCTGGTAGCCGACGACCGCCGCGTGCGGGGTGTGGAACGGGATCAGCGCGTTGCCGGCGAGCTCGGGCGACTGCTGTCGCACCGAGATCAGCTTGGTGAGGCGGTGGAAGACCCGCCCCGCCGGGGTCGTGTCGTCGCCGCGCTGCGCGTAGGCGTCGCGCGGCCGGTTGCCGCGGTGCACCCAGCGGGTGTCGCCCCGGCGGACGGGGTCGTCGGCGTAGGAGTAATCGTTCAGCTGCGCGACCTCGTCGCCGAGATAGAGCAGCGGGATGCCGCCGGTCGACAGCGCCAGGGCGTGGGCGAGGACGACGCGGTCCTCGCCGCGGGGATCGCCCGCCTCGATCCCCGCGAGGGACGCGGTGGTGCCGGCCACGCGGGCATCGCCCGTGGTCGGGTTCTCCTGGAAGGCGACGCCGCGGGCGAAGGTGCCCTCGTGGCGTCCGGTGTAGAAGCGGTTGAGGAATCGCCGGTGCGCGTGGCCGTCGATGCCGAGCTCTGCGGCGTCCTCGTCGGCGAACGTCCACCCGATGTCGTCGTGGCCGCGCACGTAGTTGACCCACGCCGTCCCGGGGGGCAGCTCGTGACGGCGTTCGAGGGCCTGCTGCAGCAGCCGACCGTCGCGGGTCGCCAGCGCCTCCCACGTGAGCGCCATCTGCAGCGGGTTGTACGACAGGGCGCACTCGTCGGGGGAGAGGTAGCCGACGACCTCGTCGGGATGGACGATCGCCTCGGACGTGAACACCACGCCGGGCGCGGCCATCGCGAGCACGGCGTTGAAGGCCTGCAGCAGCAGATGGGCTTCCGGCAGCGACTCGCAGGAGGTGCCGAGCCGCTTCCAGATGAAGGCGACGGCATCCATCCGCAGCACCTCGACGCCCTGGTTCGCGAGGAAGAGCATCTCACCGGCCATCGCGCGGAACACGGCGGGGTTCGCGTAGTTGAGGTCCCACTGCTGGCGGGAGAACGTCGACCAGATCCAGCGGCCGTCCTCGAGCGGCACGAACGAGCCACGGTGGTCGTCGGGGAAGATCTCGCGCGTGGTGCGCTCGTACGCGTCCGGCATCTGTCGGTCGGGGAAGATCAGATAGAAGTCGGCGTACTCATCGTCGCCGGCGACAGCTCTCTGTGCCCACTCGTGCTCGTTGCTCGTGTGGTTGAAGACGAAGTCCAGCATGAGCGAGATGCCCGCCAGTCGCAGCTCGGCCGCGAGCTCGGCGAGCTGCGGCATCGTGCCGAGGCTCGGGTTGACGCGACGATAGCTGGACACGGCGTAGCCGCCGTCGTTGTCGCGCTCAGGGGTGTCGAACAGCGGCATGAGATGCAGATACGTGATCCCCAGCTCGCGGAAGTAGGGGATCTGGTCGCGGATGCCGGCGAGATTGCCGGCGTAGCGGTCGACGTAGCACGCGCCGCCCAGCATCCGCTCGGACTGGAACCACCCCGGGTCGGCGCCCCGCTGCGCGTCGCGCACCTTCAGATCGAGAGGGCGCGCGTTCCACGACGCGGATGCCGCGGCCACGGTCGCCGCGAGCTCCTCCCGGCCATCGGCGCGGCCGCCGTACAGGCGGGTGAAGAGCTCGTGCAGGCGCGGGAAATGCTCGTCGACGCGGGCGAGGAACGCCTCGTCGACACGCCCACCGGCCTCGCAGGCGTCGAGCGCGGCGCGGCGATCGGTCTCCGGCCTCGTCAGTGCGGTCATGGTGCCCCCTCCGGCTTTCAGCGTATCGGGCGGCGTAGGCTCGAAGAGTGAGTGCGTACGTCTCGGCGTTCGAACTGTTCTCCATCGGAGTAGGACCGTCGAGCTCCCATACGGTGGGCCCGCTACGGGCGGCCCGCGACTTCGCGCGCCGTGCGGTCGATCTCGCCGCGGCGACGGGGGCGACGATCGCCCGCGTCGAGTGCGCGCTGTACGGCTCGC
>CANSLE010000147.1 GCA_947647645.1 uncultured Microbacterium sp. | reverse complement strand
CCCGGGGTCGTGCCGCCGTCGCCGCGGTCAGCGCGGGCCTGACGGGCCTGATCGACGGCGCCGAGCAGCCCGTCGCCGAACCGGCATCCGTCGTACACATCCCGCCCGGCCGACTCATCGGCTCACGGCTGCTGTCGGGCTCGACGCTGTGGCTCCTCCTCCTCGCCGGCGCGATCGTGGTCGGCTCGGTCGTGGGCACCCCCTGGGTGCTGTTCAGCCTGGTCCCGACGATCCTGGCGTTCGGCGCGTACTGGTTCCGCACGATCGCTCGCGCCCTCCGTTACGCCATCGCGCCGACGCCGTCCGGCGTGCGCATCACGTTCGGCCTGTTCACCACCGTGACCGAGACGTTGCCGCCCGGTCGCGTGCACGCCTTCGAGATCCGCCAGCCGCTCCTGTGGCGTCCGTTCGGCTGGTGGGCGATCCGCGTCAACCGCCTGTCGGGACGCGCGGCCAGCGACGCGCAGTCCCAGCAGTTCGCGGACGTGCTGCCGGTGGGCACGCGCGACGACGTCGAGCGGGTGCTGCGGCTGTTCCTGCCGGGGATCTCGGCGGACCAGTGGCAGGAACTCGTCGTCCACGGGCTGCTCGGGCCGCATGACGACGCCGATCCCTATGTCACGACGCCGCAGCGCGCCTGGTGGCTGCGCCCCCTGTCGTGGCGTCGCAACGGCGTGCTGCTCACGTCCGACGCCGTGCTGCTGCGCCGCGGCATGATCTGGCGCTCTCTCGTGATCCTCCCGCTCGCGCGGCTGCAGTCGGTCGCCCTCTCCCAGGGCCCCGTCGACCGCGGTCGTCGCGTTGCCAACCTCACGGGACACACGGTTGCCGGGCAGGTGCCGGGGTCGGTCGGCATCCTCGACCGGGACGACGCCGTCGCCCTGTGGCAGGCGATCGCAGGGGCCGTCATCGGCGCCGCGGCCACCGATCGCTCGCACCGTTGGGATGCGGAGCCACCGCGTCCCGTGACCGGCGCGGTCGCCGGTGCGGTGCCGGGCGACCGGCGGTGGAGTGACGGAGAGGAGCACGCATGACGGGCACGAGCAGACTGGGCGTCGGCATCATCGGGGCGGGGCGTGTGGGCCCCGTCATCGGCGCGGCACTGGCCGGTGCCGGTCACGCCCTCGTCGGGATCACGGCGGGATCGGATCGCGACCGCGTCGAGGCGATCCTGCCGGGGGTGCCGGTGCTCGATGCGGATGAGATCGTCCGCCGCAGCGAACTGGTCGTCATCGCCGTGCCGCACGATGAGCTGCCTCCTCTCGTGTCCGGGCTGGCGGAGCTCGATCGCTGGCAGGTCGGACAGCTCGTGCTGCACACCGACCCCGCGTGGGGCACGGAGGTGCTCGCCCCCGCCGCACGACGCGGGGCGATCCCGCTCGCGGTGCACCCGGCCGTCACCTTCACCGGCACCTCGATCGACCTCCGTCAGCTGCACGACGCGTTCGCGGCGGTGACAGCGCCCGCCGCCGTCCTGCCGATCGCCCAGGCCCTCGCCGTCGAGCTCGGCTGCGAGCCGGTGGTCATCGCCGAGGCCGACCGCGCCGCCTACGGCGAGGCCATCGTGACGGCGACGGAGTTCTCGGCATCCGTCGTACGACAGTCGACCTCGCTGCTGCGCGCAGCGGGCGTCGATGAGCCGGGCCGCTACCTGTCGGCGCTCGTCCACTCCACCGTCGACCGCGCGCTGCAGGACTGACCCGCGCCGTTCGCGGGCGGGCTCAGGTGGTTTGCAGGACCAGGATGCCGCACCAACCCGCCCGCGAGGCATGCGCGGGCCGGGGGTGCGCCGCGGGGGCTCGATAGACTGGAACGTCTACTCCGAGGAGCCCCGCACCATGACTCAGACGCCGAACGCCGCGTCCACGACCGTCCCGGCCGCACCCGACGCGGGGGAGATCGACCTCGCCGAGGTGCACGAGCAGAAGGCGGTGCGCCTCGCCAAGCGCGAGCGGCTGCTCACCGAGCGGACGGATGCCGCCGGTGGCGCCTATCCCGTCACGGTCCCCGTGACCGACACCATCTCCGCGCTGCGGGAGCGCTACGCGGGCCTCGAGGCGGGTGCGGAGACCGGTGTCATCGCCTCCGTCGCGGGACGCGTCGTGTTCAGTCGCAACACCGGCAAGCTGTGCTTCGCGTCGCTGCAGGCCGGCGACGGCAGCCGCATCCAGGCCATGGTCTCGCTCGCGGAGGTCGGCGACGAGTCGCTGCAGGCGTGGAAGGACCTGGTCGACCTCGGCGACCACGTCTCGGTCACGGGGCAGGTCATCTCCAGCCGCCGGGGTGAGCTGTCGATCATGGTCACCGCGTGGGCGATCGCGGCCAAGGCGCTGCTGCCCCTGCCGAACCTCTACACCGAGCTGAGCGAGGAGAGCCGGGTGCGCTCGCGCTTTCTCGACCTCATCGCGCGCGACCAGGCGCGGGAGACGGTCGTCGCGCGCGCCAAGGTCAACGCGTCGCTGCGTCAGACATTCACCGATCACGGGTTCCTCGAGGTCGAGACCCCGATGCTCCAGGTGCAGCACGGCGGCGCGGCGGCGCGGCCGTTCGTCACGCACTCCAACGCGTTCGACGCCGAGCTGTATCTGCGCATCGCGCCGGAGCTCTTCCTCAAGCGCGCGGTGGTCGGCGGCATCGACCGCGTGTTCGAGATCAACCGCAACTTCCGCAACGAGGGCGCCGACTCGACCCACAGCCCCGAGTTCGCCATGCTCGAGGCCTACCAGTCGTACACCGACTACCACGGCATCGCCGATCTGACGCAGGAGCTCATCCAGAACGCCGCGATCGCCGTCGCCGGCTCGACCACGGTCACCTGGGCCGACGGGACCGCCTTCGATCTCGGCGGGCGGTGGGACCGCATCTCGATGTACGGGTCCCTCTCGGATGCCGCGGGCACCCGCATCACGCCCGAGACCTCGCTCGAGGAGCTGACCGCCCTCGCCTCCTCCGTCGGCGTCGAGGTGCCGGAGAAGGTCGCGACGCACGGCAAGTACGTCGAGGAGCTGTGGGAGCACTTCGTCAAGGGCGGCCTGGAGCGGCCGACCTTCGTGATGGACTTCCCGCTGGACACCTCGCCGCTCGTGCGCGAGCATCGCAGCATCCCCGGGGTCGTGGAGAAGTGGGACCTGTACGTGCGCGGCTTCGAGCTGGCCACCGGGTACTCGGAGCTCGTCGACCCCGTCATCCAGCGCGAGCGTTTCGTGGAGCAGGCGAAGCTCGCCGCCCGCGGTGACGACGAGGCGATGCGCGTCGACGAGGAGTTCCTGCGGGCGCTCGAGCACGGTATGCCCCCGACGGGCGGCATGGGCATGGGCATCGACCGTCTGCTGATGGCGATCACGGGTCTCGGCATCCGCGAGACGATCCTCTTCCCGCTGGTCAAGTAGGACGCGGCGGCCACCCGGGCGCACCGAGGTCGCGGGAGATCGCCTGAGCCGCGTCGCGCAGCTCTTTCACCACGCCTGCGCCCGCGGCGGACGCGGGGGCGGGCAGGACGACACCGAGGGCCGCGACCACCGTGCCGTCCTCGCCGACGACCGGGGCGGCGACCGATGCGTCGCCGATCACGGCCTCCTCGTCCTCGGTCGCAAGGGCCCTCTCCCGCACCCGGGCGAGCTGCGCGTGCAGGGCGGCCGGATCTGTGACGGTGTCGCCCGTGAGATCGGCCAGCTCGTGGGCCAGCACCTCGTCCCGCAGCGCGGCGTCGTAGGCGAGCAGGACCTTGCCGAGTGCGGACGCGTGCGCGGGCAGGGTGATGCCGGTCTCCGGCATCTGCTCGGTGCCGTCGGGGCGGCGGTCGTGGTGGATGACGAGCACGTCGCCGTGATGGGCGACCCCCAGTCGGGAGGCGAGGCCGGTGCGATGCGAGAGGTCGTGCATGCGTCGCAGCGACCGGCTGCGCACGTCGAGGGTGTCGAGGTAGACGTTCGACAGGGTCAGGAGTGCGGGCCCGAGCACGTAGCGGGTGCCGCGGGCCTCCTGCGCGACGAACCCGTGCTCCTGCAGTGACTTGACCAGGCCGTGCACGGTCGACGGCGGCAGCGCGAGGGCCGCGGCGAGCTCGCTGATACCCAATCGGCGCGCGCCCTGCAGCAGACGGAGGATGCGTGCGGCGCGGTCGATGGACTGGATCACCGGACACCCTTTCGCGCGCGGACGGATGACGTCACACTACCTCTTGACAGCACCTCGGTTCCGGAAGATATTCGACATAGACGAATCGGTGTCGATGATGTCGAAAGAACGGCACTCAACGAAGAGGAGACCCCGCGCATGAAGAAGCTCATCAACTCCGCCGAATCGGTCCTGGCCGACGCCCTGCGCGGTGTCGCCGCAGCTCACCCCGAGCTGACGGTGGATCAGGAGAACCGGTTGGTCATCAGCGGCGCTCCGCGCGAGGGGCGCGTCACCCTCATCTCGGGCGGCGGGTCCGGCCACGAGCCCCTGCACAGCGGGTTCGTCGGCGCCGGCATGCTCGATGCCGCGTGCGCGGGCGAGGTGTTCACGTCGCCCACCCCCGACCAGATGCTGGCCGCGGCGCAGGCGGTCGACTCCGGCGCGGGGGTGCTGTTCGTCGTCAAGAACTACACGGGCGACGTGCTCAACTTCGAGATGGCGGCCGAGCTCGCTGCCGAGGAGGGGATCGTGTCCGCCTCGGTGATCGTCGCCGACGACGTGGCGGTCAAGGACTCGACGTGGACGGCCGGACGTCGAGGCGTCGGCACGACGCTGTTCGTCGAGAAGATCGCCGGTGCCGCGGCCGCGGAGGGCAAGAGCCTGGACGAGGTGAAAGCCGTCGCCGAGAAGGTGGCGGCGCAGGGGCGGTCGATGGGCGTCGCGCTGACCAGCTGCACGGTCCCGGCCGTCGGACACCCGAGCTTCGACCTGCCCGAGGGCGAGATGGAGATGGGCGTCGGCATCCACGGCGAGCCCGGACGCACGCGGGTGCCGCTGGCGCCGGCGAGGGACATCGCGCGCGAGCTCGTCGACGCGATCACGGGCGACCTCGACGTCACCGGAGCCCCCGTGATCGCCCTTCTCACCGGCCTCGGCGGCACGCCTCTCATCGAGCTGTACGTGATCTACGCCGACATCGCGGACGCGCTCGCCGAACGGGGTGTCACCGTCGTGCGCAGCCTGGTCGGCGACTACGTGACGAGTCTCGACATGGCCGGCTGCTCGTTGACGCTCCTGCGTGCCGACGACGAGCTCCTCCGGCTGTGGGACGCTCCCGTCGACACGAGCGCCCTGCGGTGGGGGTGCTGACGTGACCGACACCGTGACGCTCGACGTCCTGGAGACCTGGATCCGCCACAGCGCCGGACGCCTGGGCGTCGAGGCCGACCGGCTTACCGAACTCGATTCCGCGATCGGCGACGCCGACCACGGCACGAACATGAAGCGCGGCTTCACCGCGATCGTCGCGAAGCTCGACGCGGCCCCGCCGCAGACGCTCGCCGAGTTCTTCAGGTCGGTCGGGATGACGCTCGTCAGCAAGGTCGGCGGTGCGAGCGGCTCGCTGTACGGCACGCTGTTCCTCGACATGGCACGCGGCGCCCCGAACGGCACCTCGATGTCGGCGGACGACTGGAGTCGGGTGCTGTCGGCCGGCGTGGCCGGGGTCGTCGGCCGTGGGCACGCCCAACCGGGTGACAAGACGATGATCGACGCATTCACCCCCGCGCTGGACGCGCTCTCCCGCGCGCTCGACGACGGTGCCGGCCTGGCGGAGGCCGCGGCGGCCGCAGCAACGGCGGCGGAGCGGGGGAGCGCCGACACCGAGCCCCTCGTGGCGCGCAAGGGGCGCGCGTCGTACCTGGGCGAGCGCAGCGTCGGCCATGTCGATCCCGGCTCGGCGTCGACCGCGATCCTCCTGCGTGCCTTCGCCGACGCGGTGGCGGGAGACGCGCCGTGATCGGATTCGTCATCGTCTCCCACAGTGTGGCGCTCGCCGAGGCGGCCCTCGAGCTGGCGCTGCAGATGATCCACGGCGAGTCGCCTCCCGTGCGGATCGCCTCGGGTGCCGACGGGGGATTCGGGACGGATGCCGCGGCGATCGCCGGAGCGATCGATGCCCTCGCCCACACCGACGGCGTGGTGGTCGTCACCGACCTGGGGTCGGCCGTCATCAGCTCGGAGCTGGCGCTGGATCTGCGCAGCAGCTCCGTCCCGGTGCGCATCAGCGACGGCCCGTTCGTCGAGGGCATGACGGCCGGGCTCGTGCGTGCGGCCACCGGCGGGCGCCTCGACGACGTGGCCCAGGATGCCGCGACCGCTCTGGCGGCGAAGCAACCCCACCCGGTGCGGGCACCGACGCCCGCGCCGAGCGACCCGATGTCGGACTCGGCGATCTCGTCGGGTGCGGAGCCGCCGACGGCTGCCGCGAGCGTGCGGGCGACGCTGCGCAATCCGCTGGGGCTGCACTCTCGACCGGCGGCGCTGATCGTGACGGCGG
>CANSLE010000146.1 GCA_947647645.1 uncultured Microbacterium sp. | reverse complement strand
CGTCGCCGCCGAGTGTCACGAAGGCGGCGCCGACGCTGTCCGGCACGAGCTGGCCCGCCACGGCGACGACGGCCTCCGCCAGCGGCAGCGCCGGGTCGAGCGGAACACCCGCGAGCTCCACCAGCTCCTCGTCGTTCGGCTTGATGAGGTCGGGACGTCCACGCTCGACGACGGCGCGCAGCGCTGCACCCGAGGTGTCCACGGCTATGCGGGGCGCGGCGACGCCCGCGGCGCGGACGGCGACGATGACATCGACGTAGAAATCGTCCGACAGCCCGGGGGGAAGGGAACCGGCGAGCACCAGCCAGTCGGCTCCGGCCGACGCCTGAACGGTCGCGTCGACGAGCGCCGCGGCATCCGCTGCGCTGCGTGTGACCCCGGGCAGGTTGATCTTGGTGGTGACGCCTTCCGTGTCGGTGAGCGTCACGTTCGCGCGCGCGGCCCCGGGCAGCGGGACGGCGGTGACGGGCACGCGAGCCGATCGCAGCACGGCGGCAAACGGATCGTCCGCACCCAATGGCAGCACGGCACGGCTGGCGACATCCGAGCCGACAAGCACGCGCGTGACGTTGATGCCCTTCCCGCCGGCGTCCTCTCGGACGGCCAGCGCGGACTGCACCTCGCCCACGCGGAGCGCGCCGGCGAGGGTCACCGTGCGATCGAGGGACGGGTTCGCGGTCAGGGTGACGATCATGCGATCCACACCTCCACATCGGCGTCGCCGAGAGCGGCGACGAGGTCGGCAGGGGGCTCCGCGTCGGTGACGAGGATGTCGAGGTCGGAGAGACGACCGAACGAGACGAGGAGCTCACCGTCGAACTTCTCCGCGTCGGCGAGCACGACGATGCGGCGGGCCGAGGCGATGACGGCGCGCTTGACCGCGGCCTCGTCGGGGTCAGGCGTGCTCAGCCCGAACGTCGACGACAGCCCGTTCGTGCCGATGAAGGCAAGATCCGGCCGCAGCCGCGAGATCGCGTCCACCGTCTGCGCGCCCACGGCGGCTGCCGTGAGACCGCGCACACGCCCGCCGATCGCCGTGAGGTTCAGCCCTCGAGCCCCCGCGAGCAGGTGGGCGACCGTCATCGAGTGAGTGACCACCTCGAGGGGCGGGGCCGTGCCGGCACGCTGGGCCAACAGTCCCGCCAGTGCTGCGGTCGTCGTGCCCGCGTCGATGTAGACGGAGCCGTCGCCGTGACTGCCGATGGCCTCCATCGCACGTGACGCGATCGCGAGCTTCGCATCGGTCCGGCGCTGCGTGCGTTCGACGAACGAGGTCTCGGCCGTGCTCACGCGGGTGCGGGCGACCGCTCCCCCGTGAACGCGGCGCACGAGCCCCGCTGACTCGAGATGGTCGAGATCGCGGCGGACCGTCTCGGTGGTCACGCCGAAGCGGCGGGCCAGGTCGACGACGACGACCCGTCCCTCAGTGGTGATCAGCTGCTCGATGAGCTGCTGTCGCTCCGTCGCGTACACGTTTCCTCCTTGAATACCCACAAGATACAACACAAATAAAGCCTTAACAACAGGCTGTCCCGGGAAAAACCACATGCACGACGACGGGCCCCGATCCGAAGACCGGGGCCCGTCGTGTGAAACGGATGTCCGCTGGGGATGCCGAGGCTCAGGCCTCGCTCATCACCGTGACCTCCTGCTGCCCGCGAGCGGCGAGAGCGGCGGCACGCGCGGCGATGCGACGCTCCTGCTCGATCTGACCGGCGTCGAGGATCTCTTGGTCGACCGGGTAGCTGTCCACCTTGTTCACCCCGTTGTACTTGGCGATGTAGGCGTCGAGCTCCGGGCCGGACTCCCAGGACGTGATGAGGCAGTACCGCGGGTCGTCGCCCGGGTGAGTGGCTGCGTGCCAGAGGCGCTGCGTGTCGACGATGAGCTGCGCGCCGGCGGGAAGGGCGATGCGCGTCTCCTCGCTCGGGTCGGTGCGGTTCTCGCGCAGGACGAAGTAGCTCGTGGCGTCGTCGGTGAGGTTGAAGAAGCCGCGCACGACCCAGCCGGTGCCATCCGGGTTCAGACGGTTGTTGTCGTCCTGATGCAGGTTGTACAGGCAGTCGGCGTAGGTGTTGGGCTGCAGCTCGATGATGCGGCAGCGCCCGACGTTCGCGCCCGGCTCCATGGCGCGCGCGGTGAGGGTCGGGGCGATGGCGGTCTGCGCGTCGATCCACACGCCGTCCTTGTCGGTGCGCGGCGGCTTGTGGTTCCAGAAGCCGTTGCACTCGATCTCGCCCTTGGCCGAGGCCAGCGGAGCGAAGCGGGTGTCGCCCGAGGACTTCCAGTCGACGTATTCGACGTCGAGCCACTCCTTCGGATCGATCTCCTTGTTGTAGCGGTCGAGGACGACGTAACCGGTCTCCTCGAGAGCCGCGCTCTTGATGTAACCCATGACGGATTCAACCTTTCTGCCGGACAAGCGAAGTTTTTACAGGCCCGACTGAGGCAAGCCTACAGAGCGGTCATGTGAACGCGATTAGACTCGACGACGGTCATCGAGAGCGAGCGCGGAGGCGACACGGACAGCATGAGCAGCGGCACGGAACTCGCCCCCTCGGTCGCTGCAACCCACGTCGCGGCCACCGCTGTCGCGACGATCGCGTGGCTCTCGGCATCCGACAGGACCATCGTCGTGCCGGTCTATCAGCGTCAGTACCGCTGGGACATCGGCGGCTGCGAGCAGCTCCTCGGCGACATCCGCGCCGTCGCCGACGCCGGAGCAGACCAGACCCACTTCATCGGCTCCATCCTCTCGACCGCCCCCGCCCCGGTCGACGGCGACGCGCACCTCGTGCTCATCGACGGCCAGCAGCGCATCACCACCCTCATGCTCCTCGTCGCCGCGCTCCACCACACCCTCCGCGACGACGACCCCGCACTCGCCGCCGATCTCGAGCGTGTGCTCGTGCGTGCCGACGACCCGGCCCGCACCAAGCTGCGTCCGCACCGCGCCTGGGCCGAGATCTTCGAGAGCGTGGTGCTCGACCGCCGCGCTGCCGGTGACGAGACGCGCGAGTCGCGGTTCGACGACAACTACGCGTTCTTCCGCAGCCAGGTCCGTCCGGACGAGGCGGCGCACATCTGGCGCGGACTGCAGCGCCTCGAACACGTCGCGATCACCCTCGGTCCCGAGGCGAACGCGCAGCAGACCTTCGAGAGCCTCAACTCCACCGGGGAGCCGCTGCGCGACCATGAGCTCATCCACAACTACGTGCTGATGGGACTCTCGCACGCCGAGCAGAACGAGATCGAGGACGAGTACTGGGTTCCCATCGAACGGAACACGGGCGAGCAGATCGGCGACTTCTGGCGCCACTACCTCGTCATGCTCACCGGCCGCGAGGTGACCATCGCCGGCGAGCGGGGCGTCTACGACACCTTCCGCGCCGAGTTTCCCCATCTCGGCTTCGCGACACTGCGTGAGCGTGCGGCCCAGTGGCGTGCGTTCTCCGAGATCTATCGCCTTCTCCTGGAGCCGCAACGCTCGGCGGATGCCGCCGTCCAGCGCCATCTCGCCTACCTCAACACCTTCGGACGCGGCATGTACCCCCTGGTCCTGCGCCTGCTCGACGAGTACGGGCGCGGAGACCTGTCCCGGGAGGAGCTCGTGGTATCGCTGGAGCACGTGCAGTCGCTCGTGCTGCGACGGACGGTCGTCGGCCAGAGCCCCGATCGCCTCGTCGCGCGCCTCTGCCGCGCGGCCGCGATCTCCCGGGATGAGCTGGTGCACGCCATCGCGCGGATCACACCGAGCGACGAGCGCACACGGGTCGGGCTGAAGTACAGCGCGCTGCCCCACCCCATGTACGTGCTCGGCCGGTTGTCGGGTGACGTCGACATCGCGCACCTCGATCTCGAACACGTCGTGCCCCTGGCGCCCTCAGACGACTGGACGCCCGACGGCACGCGCCGCTGGGCGGATCTCTCAGATGACGAGCAGAACAGCTTCCGCGCCCTGACTGCGACGCTCGGCAACCTCACGCTGATCGAGCAGACGATGTTCGACGGCGTCTTCGATCGCTCGTTCCCCGACAAGCGCGGCGTCTACGCCGACAGCACGATCCCTCTCACGCGCGCGATCGCCGCCGACGAGGCGTGGAGCACCGGCGCGATCGCCACGCGGACGCGGGAGCTCACCGATCTGTTCCTGACGGTGTGGAAGCGGCCGGCGGTCGTCGGCATCGACGATGACAATCTCACACCGATCCTCGACGCCCGCAGGCGCCGCGGATGGCCGCGCGGCTGGCAGCGCGAGTTCGACTACGTCGAGTTCCGCGGCGAGCACTGGGAGGTCCCGGACGTCCGCTACCTGTTCAACCGCATCTTCAAGAGGTTGTGGGCGGACTCGCGACAGAGCGTCGTGGACTTCAGCGCCCGACGCGGCGGGCCGGTCTATCCCGCGAAGGCGTGGAACGGGCCGTGGGACGAGCTGGGCGACGGCCAGTACCTGTACATGGGCTGGGACTCGAAGTACATGCTCACCGCGGTGCAGGGCGTGCTGGACGAGGCAGGATGGGCCTCAGAGGTGTTCGTCAAGTACTCCTACATCGGCAACGCGATGAACTGATCGGAGCGATCCATGAGGGCACGACGCATACAGGCCGCCGCACGTCGCGACAGCCGTCGCTGGCGCGGAGTGCGCCGCCAGGTCGATGCCCTCGACATCGCCACGTTCTCCGCCGTCGCGAGCACACACAGTCCGCTTCTCGACGCAGCGATGCCGCCTCTCACGCGCGCGGCCGACCGCTCCTCGCTGTGGATCGGCATCGCGGGTCTGCTCGCTCTCACCGGGCGTGCTCGGGGACGCCGTGCCGCGCTGCGCGGACTCGCGGCGATCGGCGTGACGAGCCTCATCGCCAACCAGGTCTCCAAGCGGTTGCACCGTCGGCCCCGCCCCTCCATCACGCAGGTGCCGGTGCAACGCCTCGCCCCTCGCATCCCGACCTCGACGTCGTTCCCGAGCGGTCACTCGGCCAGCGCGATGGCATTCGCCGCCGCGGCGTCGGCGGAGTCTCCCGCGCTGACCGTGCCGCTGCGGATGCTCGCCGGGCTCGTCGGCTTCTCGCGCGTGGCCACGGGCGCCCATTACCCATCCGACGTCGCGGCGGGGTTCGCGCTGGGTGAGGCGGTCGCCTGGCTCACCACCCGACTCGTGCCGGTGGAGCGCGTCGATCCGCTGCAGGATCAGCTCGCGGTGCACGCCGGCACGCCACGACCGGACGGCGCGGGCATCGCCCTCGTCATCAACCCGCGGGCGGGCTCGGGGCGGGCGGCCCGTATCGTCCCGATCGTGCGACAGGCGTTGCCGCGCCTGCGCGTCGTCGAGCTCGGGCCGGACGACGACTACGCCGCCGTCATCCGGGCGACCGCGGCGCGGTGCGAGGTGCTCGCGGTCGCGGGCGGCGACGGGACGGTGCAGCAGGCCGCCGCGGCCGCGCACGCGTACGGCATCCCCCTCGCCGTGCTGCCGGCGGGGACGTTCAACCACTTCGCCAAGGACCTGGGCATGTACCCGCTGTCGGTTGCGATCGACGCCATTCGCGCCGGCACACAGGCCCGGGTCGACCTCGGCGAGGTCAACGGACAGATCTTCGTCAACACCGCGAGCGTCGGGGCGTACACCGACTTCGTCGCCATTCGCGAACGCTACGAGCACCGGATCGGCAAGCCCCTCGCCGCTGTCGTCGCGGCAGCCCGCACATTGGGGCGGGCGTCCGCGGTCCGGGTGCGCGTGCGAGATCTCGACGGGCAGATGATCGACGCGCGCTTCAGCCTGCTCTTCCTCGGCAACGGCCGTTACGAACCGCGCGGCTTCGCGCCCGTGCATCGCGCCGCCCTCGACGACGCCCGCCTCGATCTCCGCGTGCTCGGGGTCACGCGTCGGGGATCTCGCGCCCGCGTGATCCTCGACCTCTTCACCGGGCGTATCTCTCGCAACCGTCGCTACCAGGAGTTCTCGGATGCCGAGTTCGAGCTCGAGCTGCCCGAGGGGCCGTACCGCATCGCGCGCGACGGAGAGCTGGGCGAGGAGGTGGATCGCCTGAGCGCTCGTGTCCTCCCGCGGGCGCTCACCGTGATCGCCCCGGCATCCTCGCGCCACGGCCCAAACCGGCTATCCTTGCCGCGTGTCGACCGTGTCGGAGTGGATCGCGCGTCTCGACGCGTGTGACCCGGCGCGCTGGCCCGAGACGATCGACGAGAATTCGGGGCTCCCGGGTCCACGCGCGAACCTGCCTCTCGTCGATGCGGTCGCACGGCAGGCGGATGCCGCCGCCATTGACGCACTGATGGCTCACGGGAGCGAGTTCACCGCGATGTGCGCCGCCGCGGCCCTCGGCCGGGCGTCCGCGTCTCCCGCTGCGGCCGCCCGGTCCGAGCGGTGCGCGATGGACACGAGGTGGCGCGTGCGCGAGGGTGTCGTGATCGGCCTGCAGCTGCGGGCGGACATCGACCCAGACGGGATGCGGGCCCTCATGGCCGTCTGGATCCACGACGACGAGCCCCTGGTGCGGCGGGCCGCCGTCGCC
>CANSLE010000145.1 GCA_947647645.1 uncultured Microbacterium sp. | reverse complement strand
CGTCGCCTCGATGTCGCGCGGATCGGCGATGACGGGGGAGCTCCTGACGTGGGAGATGCGGACCCTCGGCCTCTCCCTCGTCGGCTGGGTCTTCATGGCCGCGTACATCGTTTTCAGCTGGCTCGACTGGCGGGAGCTTCGCCGCCGCGGGGTCGTCGCCCCGTTCAGCTGGGCATGGTCGTTCTTCGTGCTCGTGGGTCTCGGGTCGGCGGTCTACATGATCGGTCGCGCGGTCGTGCTGCGCCGGCGCACGGTCTCGGGAGGCTGGGCGCCGCTGTGGACCTGGATCGCCGCGACCGTCGTCGGCTTCATCGCGTCGATGTCGCTCATCGTGTGGCTCATCAACGAGATCCTCCAGGCGGTGTCCATCTCCGTTCAGGGGAGCTGATCGCGGAGGGTCGGCTGCCGGCGTTGTTTTCGCCCGGCCCGTGGGGGCCGGTGTCGGCGTGTCCGCAACCGTCGACGGGAGCGCGTTCTCCGGCGATCCGGGTGACCTCATCGGGGGCGAGGGGACCAGCGGCGATCCGGGCGGCCGGGGACATACTCCCACCTGTCGATCTGCCGACGGCCGTCGAGTACTGTCCCGGCATCCACGTCCGGCGTCTGATCGTCCACGTTCCGCGGGTATCCGCCGCCGATCGCGCGGCGGGCGTCGACCCCAGGGTGGGCCCCGTGGGGCTCGAACCCACGACCCGCGGATTAAAAGTCCGATGCTCTACCGACTGAGCTAGAGGCCCCTGGCTTCCCAGCGTACCGTCTGCGGCCACCTGCCCGACGCGACGAGGCCGCCGACGCGATGCGCGCCGGCGGCCTCGACCGGGGGGTGATCGGAACGATCAGTTGGTGGGCATGAGCACCGAGTCGATGAGGTACACGGTGGCGTTGGCGGTCTGGACGCCACCGCAGATGACCTTGGCGCCGTTGACCATGATGTTGTCGCCCGAGCCGGTGACGGTGACGTCGCCGCCCTCGACGGTCTTGTGCGTTCCGTCGATCTGCGACGGGGCGAGCTGGCCGGGAACCACGTGGTAGGTGAGGATCTTCGTCAGCGCGGCGCTGTCGGTCTTCAGGGAGTCGATCGTGGCGGGGTCGATCTTGCCAAAAGCGTCATCGACCGGTGCGAACACGGTGAGCTCGCTGCCGTTCAGGGTGTCGACGAGGTTGACGCCGGGGTTGAGCTGGCCGCTCACCGCCGCAGTGAGCGTCTTCAGCATCGGGTTGTTCGAGGCCGCGACGGCCACCGGGTCCTTCGACATGCCCTGCACCGATCCGGCGCCCGAGGGAACGGCGTCGGCGTAGGCAGCGCAGCCGGAGCCGACGAGGTTGGCGGCCGGGTCCATGCCGCTCGGCGACGGCGTCATCGCCTGGGTCTCTTGCGTCATCGTGGGGGGAGTGGTCTCGGCCGTGGTCGCCGAGCCCATCGAACATGCCGAGAGCGCGAACGCTCCGGCGATCGCGAGCGTCAGGGCCGCAGTGATCTTCTTCGTGGTGCTGAGCATCATGTCCTCCAAGTGAGCTGACGTGCGGGTGGTCGTTCTGCCGAGCCGCAGGTGCGGTCTCGACAAGTCCTTCGGAGCCTCTGCCGCATCGGATGGGAAGACGTCTCGAATCCTCTCGCGTGTCGGCATCCGCCCCTTTGCGCCACCGCCTGCTCGGGCGCGGGATTGTACTCATTCACGTTCGGGAAGGCGACCGATGGCCGCGATGCACGCAAGGGCGCGGGGATACGGCATGCTGAGAGGGATGGTCATCGACGGCGTGGACGTACCCGAGGACTCATCGGCGCGGGATCACGCCGGCGAGTTGCTCGTGCGCATCGCCGCGGGCGAGCGGGCCGCGTTCGGACAGCTCTACGACATGCTCGCTCCGCGGGCCTTCGGTCTCATC
Source organism: uncultured Microbacterium sp. (assembly GCA_947647645.1). Lineage (GTDB taxonomy): Bacteria > Actinomycetota > Actinomycetes > Actinomycetales > Microbacteriaceae > Microbacterium. The sequence continues at coordinate 4,673 of CANSLE010000145.1, read as the reverse complement.
CTGCGGGTGCTCGTGAACCGCGCGCTGAGCGAGGAAGTCCTTCAGGACGTCTTCCTGGAGGTGTGGCAATCCGCTTCGCGCTTCGCTCCGAACAAGGGGCAGGGACGGTCCTGGGTCCTCACCATCGCTCATCGCCGCGCTGTCGACCGCGTGCGCTCCACGCGTGCCAGCACAGAACGCGACGAGAAGGCCGGTCTTCGTGAACTGAACACCGTCCAGGACAGCGTCGACGATCAGGTCGCCCTGCGCATCGAGAGCAGGCGCGTCGCCCGAGCGATGGATGCGCTCCCCGACCCTCAGCGGGAAGCGCTGCTGCTCGCGTACATCGGGGGATATTCTCAGAGCGAGATCGCCGCATTGGTGGGATCGCCGCTGGGGACGATCAAGACGAGAATGCGCGACGGTCTGTCGCGCCTGAGGCAGGAGATGGGGGTGACGTCATGAACGACCGCGAGGAGCAAGACATCGAGGCCGACGAGTTCGCCGAGCTGTCGGCCGGTCACGCCCTGAACGCGCTGTCGCCCGAGGACGAGCGCGCCTATCAGCATGCCCTCGTCACTCATCCCGAGTGGGAGGCGGCCGTCGCGCTCGACGCGGCCACCGTCGACATCCTTGCGGACGGGATTGCACCGGTCGCGCCGCCGGTCGATCTCCGATCGCGCCTTCTGCGCACGATCGACGCCGACCTTCACCCGCAGTCCGTCGACGACGCGGATGCCGGCACCCCACCCGTGCCGGACACCGGCGGGGTGCCGGTCGCGCCGCCGACGGAGGTCGTGCAGGCCGTGCAGCGCCGTGCGTGGACGCGCGGGCTGTTCGCCCTCGTCGCGTCGGTGGCGTTGCTCATCGGCATCGGCTGGGGAGCAGGAGCGGTGACGAGCCTCTGGCGCACACCGGCGGCGGTGACGGCCCTGGAGCGCATCCAGGCGGCGCCGGACGCCTCGTCCGCCCACGTCGACTTCCCGGGCGGGGAGGCGACGGCGCACTGGTCCCAGAGCGTGGGCAAGGTCGTGCTGGTCGCCGACGGGCTTCCCGAGCTGCCCGCCGACCGCACCTTCGAGCTCTGGTACGTGCGGGGATCGACGCCGATCGCCGCCGGCACCTTCGACGCTTCGAGCGCGAAAGCGATGGCACAGCTGACCGGCACGATGCACCCCGGTGACACGATCGCCGTCACCGTCGAGCAGAGCGGCGGGTCCCCGGACGGCACCCCGACCACCAAGCCGCTCATCGCCATCCCCACGACCTGAGGTCGCACGGGATCGCTCGACGTCGCGCGTCGAGCCCGGTCGGTGGCACCGCCGGTAGCCTGGAACGATGAGCGACGATCCCCGGGACCACCACCGCCCCGTACGTCGGCCGGCGGACGAGTTCGATCGACGATCCGGCTCGGCCGATCCCGCGGACGTGTCGCGAATCGCGCATGCGACGGCATCCGCCCTGCTCACGCGCGTGCGCAACGAGCCGACGGATGTCGTCGTCCAACGCCTCGTCGGCTTCACCGACGCGCACGGCCTCGAAACCGTCGCCGAGCTCTGGTCACACTCGCCCGCCACGTCGCTGCCGGGGACGTTGTGGCGTCTGTACCTGCTGCAGCTGATGGTGCGCGAGGATGCCGCGACCGCGGCCCTGCTCTACGAGCGCGGCCGGGTCGTCCTGCAATCCGTCGACGACGTCGTCGCGGGCGCGCCGACGCCGGCGGGTCCGGAGGAGCTCATGACGCTCGTGGACGAGATCCTCCGGGGGGTGTTCACCGGGGACTTCGCTGTCGCGCTGGAGCGGGCCGCGTCGTTCTGCCGGGTCGAGTCCGCCGGCGCCACCGACATCGCCGACGACTACGACGACTCCGAGCCGGAGCGCGCCACCGCATTCACGACGCGGGCGCTGCGCCTGGACACCTACGCCGGCGATCTGACCGCCTGCGCCCGGCTCTGGCGCCGCGACGCGCTGATGTGACGTCCTCTGTCGTCGCACGTCCAGCAGTACGGGCCGCCGACACGTATCGGGCAGGGAAGTGCCGGGCCGCAGAACGCCTCTCGGCGCGTGGCCGCTCGGAGCGGCAGAAGATGGAGCCCGGGGTTACTGCGGCCCGGCTGATTCAGTGTAACCGACCACCCCGGAGCGCTATTCCCGCGGTCTAGGCTCGTGACATGACCTGGCATTTCGCGCTGATGATCGACCCCGCCGACGTCGGTGATGTCCGCTCGGACTTCGTCGCGACCTTCACCGAGGTCGATCCCGCGGCGCCGGCGCTCACCGTCGGAGAGCTGAGCACGCAGCGCGGCGACGGCGTGTTCGAGTCCATCGGCGTCGTCGACGGTCACGCCCAGGAGGTCGAGGCGCATCTGGCGCGCCTGGCTCATTCGGCGCAGCTGTGCGATCTGCCCCAGCCCCAGGTCGAGCAGTGGCGCCAGGCCGTGGCGCTCGCCGCCTCGGCGTGCGGGCCGGGGGAGGCGGTCATCAAGCTCATCCTCAGCCGCGGTATCGAGCACGGCCCGATGCCGACCGCGTGGGTCACCGCCGCCCCGGCCGCGGACTTCTCGCGGGCTCGTGACCGCGGCATCCGTGTCGTCACCCTCGACCGCGGCTACGCCCTCGACGTGCCCTCGCGGGCGCCGTGGCTGCTCCTCGGCGCGAAGACCCTGTCGTACGCGGTGAACATGGCGGCCCTGCGGGAGGCGCGCCGCCGCGGCGCGGACGACGCCATCTTCACCTCGAGCGACGGCTACGTGCTGGAGGCGCCGACCGCATCGCTCATCCTCCGGCGCGGCGACGCCTTCATCACCCCCGCTCCGAACGCCGGCATCCTGCACGGAACCACGCAGCTGAGCCTGTTCGAGCATCTCGCCGCGCGCGGCTTCCGCACCGGCTACGAGACCATCCCGGTCGCCGACCTGCGCACGGTCGACGCCGCCTGGCTCGTCTCCAGCGTGCGGCTCGCCGCGCCGATCACGGCGATCGACGACGCCGACGTGGCGGTGGACGCCGCGCTCACGGCATCCATGAACGACTACCTGCTGAGCCCGCGCGACTGAGGCGGGTTGGGGTTGGGGTTGGGGTTGGGGTTCGGGTTGGGGTTGGGTACCCAACTGCAAGGCTCCCCGGCCGACACGCCGGGATGGATGCCGGGGTGGCGGCGTGTCGGCGGCGGTGCCTTGTAGTGCGGTTGCGGGTAGTGCGGCTTGGATCCGCGGCGGGGTCCGGTGCCGTGACCTGAACTGCAAGGCTCCCCGGCCGACACGCCGGGATGGATGCCGGGGTGGCGGCGTGTCGGCGGCGGTGGCTTGCAGTGCGGTTGCGGGCAGTGCGGTTGCGGGCAGTGCGGCGGGGTCCGGTGCCGTGACCTGAACTGCAAGGCTTCCCGGCCGACACGCCGGGGTGGATGCCGGGGTGGCGGCGTGTCGGCGGTGTTCCCTTGCGGTTCGGTCAGAGGCGATGCTGCTCGGCGCGGTCGAGCGTCGCGAGGGCGCCGACGATCGCGGCCTCCACGAGGTCCCAATCGTGCACGATCATGGCGTAGTCGAACCGCAGCGTCATGAAGCCCCAGATCGCCGCGGTGGCATCGCGGACCAGATCCTTATGGCGGTGCGGCGCGTCCTCGTGGTTGTCGATGCCGTCCGCCTCGACGAGCAGCCGGTCGCCCACGAGCGCATCCACGATGCCGACGCCTGCGATGGGCCGCTGGGTTCGAACGCGAAGGCCGAGGTGGCGAAGCCGCCACCGCAGCAACGACTCGAGGCCGCTGTCGGCGTCATTGCGCGCGAGGTCCAGCGCCTCGCGGATCGCGGCATTGCTGTGCTGGCGCAACCATCGGCGCCCGCTCTCGTTGAGCAGGCCGAGCCGCAACGCTGACTCGAGCACGACGAAGAACTCCTCGACGCCATGGCACCGCGCGATCTGCAGCAGCAGCCGCGGCACCGACGGCAGAGCCGCAGGCGAACCGAGCGGTCCGTCATCCCAGTGCTCGACGCAGCCGCATCCGCCGGGGTGATATGTGCGCTGCCCGTCGCAGAGCCAGACGTGCGTCTGCGGATCGGCGGTCAGCACCCACAAGCCGAGGTGCTTCGCGGCCGTGATGCAGGCGAGGCGGCCGCCGTGCCCGGCGACCGCGCGCGCGGCATCGCAGGCATCGGCGATGACGTACACGCCCCGGCGCTGACGCTCGAGGATGCCGGCTCGCAGCTGCTCACGCAGCTGGGCACGCGTCAGGCCGGATCGCCGCAGCATCTCCGTCGTCAGCACCGCGGGTCGGACTTCGCACATGACGACATCGTCACCGGTCTGCGCGACGGCGATCGGCGGAGCTGTGGCATCCGTGGATGGATGCGTCTCGCGGTCGCCTGTGGAGGAAGCTGCACCCGTGCGTGACCGGCATGGTCTGCAAGGCGCATCGGTTGGCACGCCGGCAGTGGATGCCGATGGCACGGCGTGCCGCGGGGGATCCCTTGCAGTTCGGTTTAGCTGGGGCTGGGGCTGGGTCGAAGGGCGGGTCAGGTGTGTATCCGGTTGCGCGAAGCGCGTGGCGCGGTCGGGGAGGCGGCCGTTGGCGCAACTCCAAGGCCAGGCGGGTGACACGCCGGGGCGGATGCCGTGGTGCCGGCGTGCCGCGGAGGATCCCTTGCAGTTCGGTTTCGGTTTCGGTTTCGGTTTCGGTTTCGGGGCGGGGCGGGGCG
>CANSLE010000144.1 GCA_947647645.1 uncultured Microbacterium sp. | reverse complement strand
TGACCCAGCCCGCCTCGACGAAGGCCCGATAGGCCTCGGCGAATCCGGCGGGCAGACGCACCTCGCCGTCGACCAGCCGCGCGCCCTCGCGATCGCCCACGGTCTGCAGCGGAGCGAGCACGGAGGCCGCGAACTCACCCGCCCCGGCGACGATGTCGGCGCCGTCCTCGGCGCTCAGCTCGCCGCCGGTGGCCCGGGCGATGATGTCGAGACCGAACGCCTCGCCGAAGAGGAAGGCGTAGTCGGCGGTGGGCGGCTGGTAGTCGACGGCCATGGCGGGTTCCTCGCATCGTCGGTGGCACGGGCAGGGTTGAGACTGAGAGCCAGTCTAGATGAAACTGAGTGTCACTGCGACTCCGCGTCGCGCTGGCCGCTTCGTGGGCGCCTTCGCGCGGCATCCGCGCCTCGCACACGACAGGAACCCGCCCGCGAGGCGAGAGCCATGGCCCTGTTGGACACGGCGAGACGGGGCCAGGATGGAGCCATGCCCTATGACATCCCCGCGCCGATGCTGGCCAAGGCCGTCGCGGCGGTACCCGATCCCGCGGCGACAACCGGCGGGCTCGGGTTCGAGCCGAAGTGGGACGGGTTTCGCGCCCTCGTCGCCTGGGACGGCGCCGCCGTCGAGATCGGCTCACGCGGCGCCAAGCCCTTCACCCGCTACTTCCCCGAGCTCGTCGCCGCCTTCGCCGAGCTGCTGCCGGGGCCGTGCCTGCTCGACGGCGAGATCGTCGTGGCGCTGCCGTCCGCGGACGGCACGCGTCGACTGTCGTGGGAGGCGCTGTCGCAGCGGATTCACCCCGCGGCCTCCCGTGTCGCTCTGCTGAGCGCCGAGACGCCGGCGATGTTCGTCGCGTTCGACCTGCTCGCCCGCGGCGACGAGAGCCTGCAATCCGCGCCCTTCGCCGCGCGGCGCGCCGCCCTCGAGCTGCTGCTCGCGGGCGTTCCCCACCCGATCCACCTCACGCGCACCACGCGGGAGCGCGAGGTCGCCGAGGGCTGGCTGTCACGCTTCGAGGGGGCGGGCCTGGACGGCGTGGTCGCCAAGCCGCTCGACCAGCCCTACACGCCGGGGAAGCGCACCATGTTCAAGGTGAAGCACGCGCGCACGGCCGACGTGGTGCTGCGGGGCTACCGCGTGCACAAGAGCGGCACCGGCGTCGGCTCGCTCCTGCTCGGCCTCTACGACGACAGCGGCGAGCTCCACAACGTCGGCGGCGCCTCCGCGTTCAGCGATGTGCGGCGTCGCGAGCTGGTCGACGAGCTCGCCCCGCTCGTCGTCACGAATGCCGAGGGGACGCCGGTCACGGGCGCGAGCGAACGCTCGCGCTTCTCGGCATCCACCGACCGGTCGTTCGTGCGACTGCGCCCGGAACGCGTGCTCGAGGTGCGCTACGACCAGCTCGAGGGTCGCCGGTTCCGCCACACGGTGCAGGTCGACAGGTGGCGTCCCGACCGCGACCCGCGCTCGTGCACGTTCGCGCAGCTCGAGCACGTGTCCGCGTACGATCTCGCCGACGTGCTCGACTGAGCATCCGCCCAGCCACCGCACCGCGCGATGCGCAGGTCCGGTCCGCGCAGCACCGCGCGGACCGGACCCGGCTCTCCCGCACCACCGTCGCATCGGCGCCGGATACCGGCGGCCGGCCACGCGAACCGGTCGTGCAGAGGGTGAGGGGCGCTCTCCCCTCCTCCGTGGCTCCGACGCTACGCTCCGGGGCCACGCGCCCGGGCCGCGGGCGACCGTGAATATCCGCGACGCTTCTTCCGGCCCCGCCACCTCGCCCGGGACCGGGCGACGATGCGAGGATCGGACCATGGTCCCCGCCCCGCCCGACGAGCCGGACGCTCCGTCACCCGAGCCGACGCTCACCCAGGAGCTCGCGCTCGAGCCCGTGCAGTTCATCGCACGCACCGACGCGGTGCTGCGTCTGGGGGTGCTGATGCTGGGAGCCGGCGCGTCGTCGGCGCGAGTGCGCGACAGCATGGTGCGCGCCGCCGCCGCCGTCGGCATCGACGACCTCCACTGCCGCGTCGGGATGACGGACATCGTCCTCACGGCGAGCCGGGGACAGATGTTCCGTACGCGTGTCGCCGAGGTGCCGCACCCGGCGATCGACGCGGACCGGATGACCGCGCTGAAGCGGCTGACGGCGCGTCTCGCGCCCGGCACGACACCCGCGGGGCTCCGGGAGGAGCTGCGGGAGATCGAGCGGATGCCGCGGCGCTACTCCCCCGCGATGCGCGTGCTGGCCGCGGCCTTCGCCTGCGCCGCCTTCGCCCTCCTCAACAACGGGGGGTGGCAGGAGTTCGTCGCGGTGGGGATCGCTGCGGGCGCGGGGCAGTGGGTGCGGATGCTCATCCACCGGCTACGGACCAACGAGTTCCTCCTCGTGTTCGCCTCGGCGATGACAGCGCTGGTCGTCTACCTCGCCGCCGCGCAGGTCTTCGTGGCGCTCGGGGTGCCGGGCGGTCAGCACGACGCGGCGCTCACGAGCGCCGTGCTCTATCTGGTTCCCGGCTTCCCCCTCGTCACGGGCGCGCTCGACCTGGCCCGGCTCGACCTCAACGCCGGGATCGCCCGTGTCACGTACGCGGTGCTCATCCTGCTCGCGACGGGCACGGCGGTCTGGGGCGTCGCGACCGTGTTCGACGCGACCGTCACACAGGTCGCCGCACCCGAGTTCGTCGAACCCCTGCTCTCGGTCGTCCGACTGGCGGCGGGCTTTGTGGGCGTGCTCGGCTTCGCGCTGCTCTTCTCGACGCCGTGGGCCATCGCCCTCACGGCGGCGACCCTCGGCGCCGTCGCGAACGTGGGGCGCCTCGCCCTCGTGGACGCGCACGTCAACCCCGCCGTGGCCGCGGCCGCCGCCGCCCTGGCGGTGGGACTGGGCGCCTACCTCTTCGGCGATCGACTGCGCGCGGCGCGCGTGACCCTGACCGTGCCCGCCGTCCTCATCATGGTGCCCGGGGCCGCCGCCTACCGGTCGATCGCGGGCGTCATCGGAGGCGATACCGTCGCGGCGATCCAGAACGCGACGACGGCCCTCTTCGTCGTGGTGGCGCTGGCGATCGGGCTGACGGTGGCACGGGTGCTGACCGAGCGGGAGTGGTCGCTTCCGGCACGGTGACCGGCGGGGTGCCTGTCGCGTCGTCTACGGTCGAGGCATGGGCCTCTTCCGCGACACCTCACGCACCGTCCGCATCGACCAGCGCGTCGACGACGCGGTCGCCGTCCGCCCCGCCGGACGACCCTGGAGCCTCTGGGCGGACGCCTTCGGAGCGCTCGCGATCCGCGCCGCGCAGACGCTCGTCGTCGTCACGCTCGCCGCCGGGATCATCTGGGGCATCCGCCAGCTGACCGTCGTCACGATCCCGCTCGTGATCGCCCTCATCCTCGCGTCGGCGTTCGCGCCGCTCATGGGCTGGCTGCGCGGGCGCGGCATCCCGTCGCTGGTGGCCACCCTCATCACGCTCCTCGCGATCGCTGTCGTCCTGACGGGCGTCGGCTGGCTCATCGTCTGGGCGGTGCGCGACCAGTGGGACGAGCTGGTCGTCCAGGCACAGGGCGGGTTCTCCGATCTGATGGCCTGGGCCGGCACGCTGCCCGTCCAGATCGATCGCGCCCAGATCGACGAGTGGCTGAAGACGCTCACCGACTTCGTGACGAGCGCGCAATTCGGCAGCGGCGCGATCGCCGGGGTCAGCGCCGTGGCCAGCTTCATCACGGGCCTCGTGCTCATGATCGTCATGCTCTTCTTCTTCCTCAAGGACGGGCCGCAGATGTGGGCCTTCCTGCTGCGCCCGTTCCGTGGAGAACCGTACGAGCGCGCCCTGCGCGTCGGCGACAAGACGGTCACGGTGCTCGGCTCCTACGTGCGGGGGACGGCAACGGTCGCGGCCGTGGACGCCATCGGCATCCTCATCGGTCTGCTGATCCTGCAGGTCCCGCTCGCCGTGCCGCTGGCTGTGCTCGTGTTCCTGCTCGCCTTCATCCCCATCGTGGGCGCGACCCTCGCCGGCATCCTCGCGGCGCTCGTGGCCCTCGTCGCCAACGGCTGGCTCGTCGCCCTGCTCGTCGTCGGCGTCGTCGTGCTCGTCAATCAGCTGGAGGGCAACCTGCTGCAGCCCGTGCTGATGGGGCGCTCGATGCACCTGCACGCGTTCGTCATCCTCGTCGCGCTGACCGCGGGCACCGTGCTCGGCGGCATCGTCGGGGCGGTCCTGGCCGTGCCGCTCACCGCCGTCGCCTGGGGCATCGTGCAGGTCTGGGACGGTCCGCACACTCCGGCGCGCTGGGCACGCCCGCACCGCGGCGAGAGCATCGCGCAGGCATCCGCCGAGTGATGCCTGCGCGATGCCGAGCAGTCAGTCCTTCTTCGCGCGGCTCGGCTGCACGCGCGGGGGCTCCCCCGGCATCTTCGGGAACTCCGGTGGGAAGGGCAGCTCGCTGAGCCCCGCGTCCAGGTCGCGTCGCCACCACTCCAGCAGCGTGTCGATGCGCCCGGGGCGGCGCTGCAGCCCCTCCCACGGGTCGCCGATCTCTGCGAGCCGGGCGGGCACCGTCCGCACGGTGAAACCGGCCGGGTCGACGCCGTCGGCCAGCTCGTCCCAGGAGATCGGCGTGGCGACGCTCGCCGTCGACAACGCGCGCGGGCTGTAAGCGCCCGCCATGGTCCGGTCGCGGTTGGCCTGATTGAAGTCGACGAAGATGCGCCGGCCGCGCTCCTCCTTCCACCAGTCCATCGTCACGGCATCGGGCAGGCGCCGGGCGAGCTCGCGCCCGGCCGCGATCACGGCGTGGCGTACGTCGAGGAACTCGTGCGTCGGCTCGATGGGACAGAACACGTGGATGCCGCGGTTCCCGCTGGTCTTCAGCCACGGCTCCAGCCCCGCCTCACGCAGCACCTCGCGCAGCGCCGGGGCGACCGCTGCGGCATCCGCGAAGTCCGTGCCCGGCTGCGGATCGAGGTCGATCCGCAGCTCGACGGGGTTGTCGGTGTCGCTCGCGAGCGAGGCCCACGGATGGAAGACGACCGTGTTCATCTGCACGGCCCACACGATCGCCGCGGCCTCGTCGAGCACGACCTGTGGATGCCGCCGGCCGCTGTTGTACGTGCACATCACCTCGTGCACGTACTCCGGGGCGCCGCGGGGCGGGTTCTTCGAGAAGAACCGCTCGCCGTCGACCGTGTCGGGGAACCGCTCCAGCGAGACCGGCCGGTGCCCGTTGGCGCGCAGGAACGGCTCGGCGACGGCGACGACGTATTCCGCGAGCTCGTGCTTCGTGATGCCGAGCTCCGGCCAGATCACGCGGTTCGGGCTCGAGAGCGACACCTGACGGCCGCCGACGTCGATCATGATGCGCTCCGATGCCATGTCTCGACCCTAGGGTCCGCGCGACGGCGACGACAGGGGGGCGGGACTCCTGCGACAGCGGATGCGGGCCGGGTCAGTCCCCGGCGAGCGCGAGCACGCCCGCGAGGCCGTCGCGGTCCAGTTCGATCCACGGACCGCCCGGATCGACGACGACGCCGGTGAGGGCGGGCTCGGATGCCAGGGCACGACCGAGCTGCTCGGGCTGCACCGGGAGAGGCCGGTCGCCGCGGCCGAGCGCCACGACCTCGAGCGGATGCGAGAACACCTCGATCCGTCGCCGGCCGTCGGGCGTGCGCGCCTCGGCGAGGCCCATGCGTCCCTCGGCATCCGTGCCGCCGGCGACCCACACGGGAAGGCGCGAGAGGGCGTCCGCGACGCGGGCCGCCGTGCTCTCGTCGCGCGATCCGGACAGCAGAGCCTTGATCTCGAAGGTCGGCTCGCTCTCCTCCAGGGCACGGGTGATCAGGGGCTCGGGAAGGATCACGCGGGCGCCGAGCGTCGCGTGGTCGAGGTAGATGCCGTCGTAGCCGCCGCTCACGGCGTTGCGCAGCACCTCGATCGCGGGCTGACCGATGACCGAGGTGGAGGCGCCGCCCTCGGAGTCGACGCTCGCCTGCAGCGCCGCTCCGCCACTGAACGCCAGCAGGAAGCGCTTGCCCTCGACCGAGGCGATGGCCAGGTTGATCTGCTCGCCCGCGGCGAGCAGCGCCTGCACGTCGCCCTGGGCGCGCAGGAACAGCTGCCCCTGCAGCGCCTGACGCATGACGTTCATGATCTCGGCGTTCTGCGGCTCCTCCGACAGGGTCGACAGCGCCGCCTGCAGCAGCGCGTTGTCGACGAGACCGGGAACGATCTCGCGCGGTGTCGGCGCGGTCTCCGCCGGCCGCGCCGCGAACGCGGTGTGCGCGGCCGCGGGGTCCGCACCGAACGTGGACACCGATATCCCCACCTGGGGCACCGCCTCCGGCGCGGCGTCGTCGCGATCCGCCGGAGACTCGACGGGCTCCGCGGCGGTTGCCGCGGCGTCGTCGGTGTTGTCGGATCGGCCACGACGCGAGAACAGTGCCATGCGTCCGAGCCTAGCCCGGACCCGATGCGACGGAATCGCGGGTCGGGCACCCGCGATTCCGCGCTCCTGGTCGCCCGACCGGACACGGTGTCCCCACCTCACCGGTCATCGCCGGTACCCCAGCCTG
>CANSLE010000143.1 GCA_947647645.1 uncultured Microbacterium sp. | reverse complement strand
CGCCGCCGGCGCAGGCGGCGAGTCCGCCACCGATCAGGAGCGCCGTGGCGCCGATCGCGACCACGCGCGCGATCTTCTTGGTGCTTGTCATGCTGTGTCCTTCCGCTTCTTCGTCGGATATGGGGTGGGGTGGTGTCGTACGTCCTGCAGCGACACCCCTGTCACTGCTTGACGCTTCCTGCGCTCAGCCCGGACTGCCAGTAGCGCTGGAGCAGGAGGAAGGCGATGACGATCGGGATGATCGTGAGGAGGGACCCGGTGATGACCAGGTTGAAGATGGGCTGCGAGCTCACGCCCACCGCCTGAAGGTTCCACTGCTGCAGACCGATGGTCAGCGGGAACAGCTGGGGGTCGTTGAGCATGATCAGCGGCAGGAAGTAGTTGTTCCACGTCGCCACGATCGCGAAGAGGGCGACCGTGACCACCCCGGGCGCCAGCAGACGCAGGGAGATCGTGAAGAACGTCCGGAACTCGCCCGACCCATCGACGCGGGCCGCTTCCAGCAGCTCGGTCGGCACCGAGTCGACCGCGTAGACCCAGATCAGGTAGAGGCCGAAGGGCGAGATCAACGAGGGGATGATGATCGCCCACATCGTGTTGGTCAGACCCAGCTGGCTGAACATGAGGAACGTCGGCACGGCGAGTGCCGTTCCCGGCACCGCGATGGCACCGAGGATGACCGCGAACACGGCACGCTTGCCGGGGAAGTTGTACTTCGCGAGGCCGTATCCGGCGAGCGTCGCCAGCAGCGTGGCCCCGCCGGCGCCGATCACGACGTAGATCAGCGTGTTGAGGAACCACCGCAGGAAGATGCCGTCGTTGTACGTCAGCACCTGCCCGATGTTGTCGAACAGCGCGAACGGTCCCGAGAACCACAGCCCGAACGAGCCGATGAGGGACTCCTGCGTCTTCGTGGAGCTGATCACCAGCCACAGCAACGGCAGGAAGGAGTAGACGAGGAACAGCGACATGATGATCGTCAGCAGGGGCGACTTGCGCGGCCCCTTCTCGCCCATGCCGGAGCGGCGGCGACGCGGACGGCCGGTCATGGTGCCGGTGCGGTCGAGGGGCAGGCCGGCCATCAGCGGTTCTCCTTACGCGTGCCGCGCAGCTGGACGACGTAGGCGATGATGGCGGTGATGATGCCCATGATGATCGCGATCGTTGCGGCGTAGTTGACCTGCTGGCCGATGAAGCTCAGGTTGTAGGCGTACATGTTCGGGGTGAAGTACGTCGTGAGCAGGTTCGGGACCAGCGTCTTGAGGATGTTGGGCTCGTTGAACAGCTGGAAGCTGCCGATGATCGAGAAGATCGTCGCGATCACCAGGGCCCCGCGCAGGGCCGGGAGCTTGATCGCGCGGATGATGCGGAACTGGCCCGCCCCGTCGAGCGCGGCCGCCTCATAGAGGTCCTCGGGGATGGTGCGCAGCGCCGAGTAGAAGATCAGCATGTTGTAGCCGATGAACTCCCACGTGATGATGTTGCCGATCGCGAGGAGGATCCACTGCTGCGTGAACGGGGTCACGAGATCGAAGCCGACGAGCTGGTTGATGTTGCCGGCGAGGCCCAGCCGATCGGAGTACATGAAGCCCCACATGAGCACCGCGACCACGCCGGGCACCGCATACGGCAGGAAGATGCCGATGCGGAAGAACGAGCTGCCGGCGAGACGTCGGGAGTCCAGTGCGAGCGCGGCCACGAGCGCCAACAGGAGCATGATCGGCACCTGGATGACGAGCACCAGGAAGACGTTTCCGAACCCCGCCCAGAACTGCGGGTCGGTGAACGCCTGCGCGTAGTTGTCGAACCCGACGAACGACGTGCCGCCGATGAGCTTGGTGCGGAACACGCTGAGGTAGATCGAGTACGCCAGCGGCGCGAGGAACGTCACGGCGAACACGATCAGGAACGGCAGGACGAACCAGAACCCCGTCCACGAGCGATCGGTCCGGTGCGCGCGGCGTCGAGCCGGGGCGGGAGCGGTGAGTGCGGACATCTTCGTCTGGCCTTCTGTCGGACGGGTGCCATGTTTACGTCAACATGGCGAGGTCGAGAGTAGCATGTTGACGTCAACATCTGTCAAGACTCCCGTTCGACGCTCAAGGAGGAACGCCGATGCCCCCCTCGCCGGAGCGCAACCGCAGCGTCTCCCTGCAGGACGTCGCCCGCCACGCGGGCGTCTCCGGTCAGACCGTCTCGCGGGTGGCCAACAACTCCGACCGCGTCGCCGCGCCCACCCGCGACCGCGTGCTCGCGGCCATGTCCGCGCTGGGCTATCGACCCAACGTCGCCGCCCGGGCGCTGCGGCGCGGATCCTTCGGCTCCATCGGCGTGGTCGTCTTCAGCCTCGACTCGCTCGGCAACGTGGGCACGATCGGCGGCATCCTCTCCGCGGCAGCCACCCGCGGCTACGCGATCGAGCTCATCCAGGCCCAACCCGCCATCGCCGCCGGCGACGCGGTCGCCTCCGCCGTCTCGCGCCTCGATCAGGACGCCGTGGACGGCATCATCGTCGTCATCGAGTCGCACCTGATGTCCTCGGCGTCGGTGGGCTTCCCGCCGGGGATGCCGAGCGTGCTCATCCAGTCCGGGGCGGGCGACGAGCACCCCTCCGTGACCGCCGACCAGGAGCGCGGCAGTCGCACGGCCGTCGCACACCTGCTCGGCCTCGGCCACGAGACCGTCTGGCACATCGCCGGACCGCCCGCGTCGAAGGCCGCGGAGTTGCGGCGGCTGGCCTGGCAGGCGTCGCTGGAAGAGGCCGACCGCCGGGTCCCCGATGTGCACGTGGGAGACTGGACGGCGGAGTCGGGGTATCGCATCGGGCGCGTTCTCGCCGAGGTCCCCGACCTGACCGCCCTCTTCGCCGCGAACGACCAGATGGCACTCGGGGCGATGCGCGCCTTCCACGAACGTGGACGCGCGGTCCCCGCCGACGTGAGCGTCGTCGGTTTCGACGACATGGCGGAGGCCGCCTACTTCTGGCCGCCGCTGACGACCGTCCGGCAGGACTTCGACCGCGCCGGCTCCCTCGCCGTCTCGCTCGTCGTCGACCAGATCGAGGGGCGCCCCGTCACCGGTGGCGTCCACCACGTCTCGACATCGCTGGTGGTGCGAGGCTCCACCGCCGGCCGCGCCGCCGGCCCGACGAACAGGACCCGCCCGTGACCATTCCGCCGTCGGACCTCCCCGCCCACGCGCACCTGCGCGCCGGGGGCACCAGCGTCGTGCTGGATCTGTGCTCCGCCGACCAGCCGATCATCGTGCACTGGGGCCGTGATCTCGGCGAGCTGAGCGACGCGGAGCTCGCCGGCCTCGCGCGCGCCGCCGCGCCGCAGCGCGTGTCGGGCGGCCTGGACGAGACGGGACGGCTGACCGTGCTCCCGCAGGCGTCGGGCGGCTGGCTCACCACACCCGGCCTGGTCGGCGACCGCGACGGCGCGGACTTCTCGACCCGCCTGCGGCTCACGGGGGCGACGCTGACCCCGACCGCCGCGACCTTCGTCCTGCGCGACGATGCGGCGGAGCTCGAGGGGAGGATCACGCTCTCACTCGGCGTGAGCGGACTGCTGCATCAACGCCTGAGCGTCGTCAACCGCGGCGCGGACGCCTACCGGGTGGGCGCGCTGAGCGCGGGCTTTCCGTTGCCGGCGACGGCCACGGAGCTGCTGACCACCACCGGGCACCACCTGCGCGAACGCTCCCCCCAGCGGCACGCCTTCACGATCGGCGGCCACGTGCGTGAGAGCCGGCGCGGCCGACCCGGCGCCGATGCGACGCTCGTCATGGTGGCGGGCACCCCGGGCTTCGGCTTCGAGCGCGGGCTCGTCCACGGCATCCATCTCGCCTGGTCGGGTGATCACCGCCTCCTCGCCGAGCGGACTCCCACCGGCGACGCGGTCCTCCGCGCCGGCGAGCTGCTGCAGCCGGGCGAGATCGTCCTCGCTTCCGGCGACCGGTACGACAGCCCGGACGCGGTGGGGTCGTGGGGCGACGGGCTGGACGCGTTCGCCGCGCGCTTCCACGAGGAGCTGCGCGCCCGACCGGACCACCCGTCGCGGCCGCGACCGGTGACGATCAACACGTGGGAGGCGGTCTACTTCCGGCACGACCTCCCGACGCTCCGCCTCCTCGCCGACCGCGCCGCGCGGGTGGGCGCCGAGCGTTTCGTGCTGGACGACGGCTGGTTCCACCGGCGACGCGACGACACGGCCGGGCTCGGCGACTGGTGGGTGGATGCCGAGGTCTGGCCCGACGGGCTCGGCCCGCTCATCGATCACGTCCGGGGGCTCGGGATGGAGTTCGGTCTCTGGGTCGAGCCGGAGATGGTGAACCCCGACAGCGAGCTGGCGGCGCGGCATCCGGACTGGCTGCTGCGCGCCCGCGACGAGCTCCCGCCGCCGGGGCGACAGCAGCAGGCGCTCGATCTGGCGCACCCCGAGGCATACGCGTACATCGCATCCCGGCTGCACGCACTCCTCGACGAGTACCCGATCGCGTACCTCAAGTGGGACCACAACCGCGACCTCGCCGAGGCGGGCTCGGGTCCCCGCGGCCGGGCCCGCACCCACGCGAACGTTCGCGCGCTGTACCGGCTGCTCGACGAGCTGCTCGAGCGCCACCCCGGGCTGGAGATCGAATCCTGCGCGTCGGGCGGGGCCCGGGTGGACCTCGGCATCCTGCAGCGGACGCACCGCATCTGGACGAGCGACTGCCTCGACCCGCTGGAGCGCCTCGACATCCAGCGCTACACCGGGCTCGTCGTGCCGCCCGAGCTCATGGGCGCGCATCTGACGAGCCCGGCGGTCCACTCGACGGGGCGCACCGTGTCGCTGGCGTTCAGTGCGCTGACCGCGCTGTTCGGCCATCTCGGGATCGAGTGGGACCTCACCGCCGAGGACGACGAGACCCTGGATCTGATCGCGGGGTGGGTCGCGCTCTACCGCGAGCACCGCGGGCTGATCGCGACGGGACGGCGCGTGCACGCCGACCTCGCCGACCCCGCGCTCGATCTCCGCGGCGTCGTGGCGGCCGATGGCGGCGAGGCCCTGTACGTGCACGCCCAGGTGCGGACGAGCAGCGCGCATCCGCCCGCCCCGATCACCCTGCCCGGGCTGGATGCCGACCGGCGGTATCGCATCTCGGTCGCGGTTCCGGAGGGCGCCGGCGGTTACCTCGGACAGTCACCGCTGGGCTGGGAGGTCGAGCCGGTCGTGATGACCGGGCTCGCCGCGGCATCCGTGGGCCTGCGCCCTCCGGTGCTGCAGCCGCAGGCGGCCGTGCTGATCGCCGCGGCGGCCGTCGACTGAACGCGCTCAGGCGGGAGCCGGTCCCGTGCTCGCACGCACGATGAGCGAGGCCGGCATGACGGTGCGACGTGTGGCCGGCCCGGCTCCGTCGCCCCCGCCGTCCACGTCGTCCAGGAGCGCCGCGACCGCCTGCACACCGAGCCGATCGAAGTGCTGGCACACCGTCGTCAGCGGCGGACGGTAGTTCGCGGCGTCGTCCACGTCGTCGAAGCCCACGACGCTGACGTCCTCGGGAACGCGCGCGCCGTGCTCGGCGAGCGCCCGCAGGGCCCCCAGCGCCATCTGGTCGTTCGCGACGAACACGGCGGTGCCGAGGGTCCCCGCCTCCAGCAGGGCCGTCGCGGCCTCGTAGCCGGATGCCGAGGTCCACGAGCCGCGGACGAGGGCTCCGGCCGGTCGGCCGGCACGCTCGAGGCTCTCGCGCCAGCCCCGTTCACGCTCGGCGGCGGCGTACGAGGAGGCGGGACCGGCGATGTGCGCGATGTCCCGATGCCCGTGCTCGATGAGGTGGACGGTGGCGGCGGCCGCGCCGCCGGCGTGGTCGGTCTCGACCCCGGAGAAGCGCTCGTCGGGCGGCGAGTCGACGACGACGAGCCGGAGGTCGGAGGGCAGGCCGGAGGAGAGATCGGCCGAGCGGACGAGCGCCGACGCCTCGTTGATGACGACGACGCCGTCGACGCCCTGCTCGTGGAGACGCTGGAGCGCTCCCGCGGCGTCGCCCGACCCGAGCGTCACGACGGCGACGTCGTGGTGTCGGGCGGCGGCGGCGTCGGCGACGGCCTCGAGCATGAGGGAGTTGCCGACGGTCGCCAGCGTGGACACGACGACACCGATGGTGCCGGAGCGGCCGGTGCGCAGGGCGCGGGCGGCACGATGGATGCGGTAGCCGCTGCGGGCCATCGCCTCCTCCACCCGTGCCCGGGTGGCCGGGTCGACGCGGGGGCTGGCATTGACGACCCGTGACACCGTCTGCGCCGAGACCCCTGCGATCCGTGCGACATCCGCCATCGACGCGCGCCTGTGTGCCATCCCGACCTCCGTGTTGACGATAGCACGCAGGTGGCCCTATCGTGTTATCGTGAACATGCCGGAGTTGCCCTCCCCCGCCCCCGCGGCGACCCCGCTCGGCGCCGGTGTCGTGAAGCGTCCGACCCATCTCGCCGACGGACGCGACCTCATCTACTTCGACGATCCGGGGACCGCGCTCGGGCCCGAGCGTGCCGTCGACGCCCGCACGCTCGAGCCCCGCCCGGCCACCGCGACGATGCGACAGGACGTC
>CANSLE010000142.1 GCA_947647645.1 uncultured Microbacterium sp. | reverse complement strand
GCTCGCCGCCGGCGGCGGAGGCGGCGACGCTCGGCATCCGCCTCGGAAAGCGGATCATCCGCGCGAGCGGTGCTCATCAGGGCGGCGAAGTCGTCGAGGACTCTGTCCGAACCGTCATGATCCTGCGTACTCATGCTCGCCCCGTGCCCCCTCGACCATACACACGTCGAGCGTATTGCACCCCTCCGTCACGTGCTCTCGAAGCTCCCCCGGGATCTGCCTCTCCCGGGCAGGCCGCCTGTTCCCGGTGTCCGGATGCCGCGGCCTCAGCTGACCGTGACGCGGGTGCCGACCTCGACGTCCGCGTAGAGGTGCGCGATCGCGTCGGTCGGCATGTGCACGCAGCCGTGCGAACCGCTCTGGAGATAGCCGTCGGTGCCGAACGGGAAGGTCTGCCACGACGCGTCGTGGAAGCCGACGTCGCCGCCCTGGAACGGCATCCAGTACGCGACCTTGTCGTCCCAGGAGCCGTGGCGGTCGTGGCCGGCCAGTTCGGTGTCACGGGTCATGCGGGTGATCGCGAAGGTGCCGGTCGGCGTGGCGTAGTCGTGGTCGAAACCGGAGGCGCCGGTCGTCACCGCCGAGTCCATCAGCAGGTCAGCGCCCGAGCACTCCCAGAGGTGCTGCGACGCGATGCTGACATACACGTGCAGCACCCCGTTCTGGGCCCCGGCGCGGCCGGGCCCGGTGCAGTGCGTGTCGGGGGCGGGGCTGGTGTGCACCGTCCACATCGCCGGGGTCGGACTCGGAGTCGACGTCGGAGTGGGCGTGGGCGTCGGGGTGGGCGTCGGGCTCGCGCTCGGCGTGGCGGTCGCTGTCGGCTGCGCGGACGCGGCCGCGGCCTGCGATCCGCAGCCCGCGAGAAGCAGCATTCCCGCGGCCGTCACCGCGGTGATCGCCGCGAGGCGGCGTGAGCGTCGTCGGAGGTGATGCACGCCGGAACCCTACGATTCCCGGTGATGAATCCGGTGAGTGCCGGGCGCTTTCGCCTCCTGCACGCGATGTGCCCCGCCGCAGGCGAATGCGCGCGAAATCAGTCTGCTCTCAGCAGATCGCCTGCGCTGCGCGCGCCGGCCGGCCGGCCGGCGCGACGCCCTTACCGGTAGTTGGTGAACTGCAGGTCGACGTCGAGGTCGGCGGCCTTCAGCATCCGCTGCACCTCCTGCAGGTCGTCGCGCGACTTGGACTGCACGCGCAGCTCGTCGCCCTGGATCTGCGCCTTGACCGACTTGGGTCCCTCATCGCGGATCATCTTGCTGATCTTCTTGGCGTCCTCGGAGGAGATGCCCTCCTTGAGCGTGGAGGTGATGCGGTACTCCTTGCCGGATGCCTGCGGCTCGCCCGCATCGAGCGACTTGAGCGAGATGCCCCGCTTGATCAGCTTCGACTGGAACACGTCGAGCACGGCCTTCGCGCGCTCCTCGCTGTTGGCCTTGATGAGGATCGCCTCGCCGCTCCAGTCGATCGACGCATCGGTGCCCTTGAAGTCGTAGCGCTGCTCGATCTCCTTGCGGGCCTGGTTGAGTGCGTTGTCCGCCTCCTGGCGGTCGATCTTGGAGACAATGTCGAAGGAGCTGTCGCTGGCCATGATGGAAGTCTACAACCGCAGAATTCCGCGAAATCCGGATGAGTGAATCAGCGTCTCCAGTGGGAGGTATGAACGTCTCCAAGATCGACCTACCCGACCTGGCTCGCATCGCGAACCCGGGCGTAGCCGACTTCTGCTCGCGGTCGTAGTCGAGGAGGCGGAGCCAGCCATCAACTCGCCGTCTTGAATGGATCTAGTTCTGGACGGGCGACGATGTCGTACGTCAAAGGACGGAGAACGGTCGCGGCATCGTCCCCTCGCAGTGTTGCCCAGGAGACGCCGTAGCCGCCGAGCTTGTCCAGGCTGACGCGGTACAGGTTACCTTCGCGGGCGACCACTCCGAGGGCGATCATGGCTTCGAAAGCGGCCTTAAAGATCTCGTTGTCGCCGATGATGACACGGTCCATTTTCTCGGACGAGACACTCGGATCGTTCACCATGCTTGCCTTGAACGACGACAAAACCCGACGGATGCAGACAACCACCTGAGCGGACACACGGCGTGGCAAACGTGGGTCAGTCGCAAGGTTCGCAACGTACTCGGACCACTGGTGCCAGGGGTCGTCCCAGCTGACCGCCAGCGACGGTGAGGGAACGGCTCTGACATTGAGATCGGTGTCGTGCTTCACCTCTCTTGCCGAGATGATGTTCCAGGATGCGTCCTCCTCGGGGCCGCTGAAAGCGGTGAAGGACGTCGCTTCGATCTCGACAAATTCGGCGATGATGTGGGTATTCGGACCGATATCGAGGCTGCCAGATATTCCCCGCAGGAGTACTCCGTAATCCGTAATAACCAGTGTCCGAGCTATCGGGCTGGTCAGAGGCAAGATGCCCGAGAGCTCCGTTACTTCGAAAGAAAAGCTGGGCCCCGCGCCCTGTCGATCGTCGTCACGGAAGAAGAGGACCGCTCGCTCATCCCGCTGTACATACGTGGACGTGCCTGCCTCGGCTCCCATCGCGTACGAGTGGAGAGCGTCATCGACGAGGTCTTCGGGGATGGTTCCCACGCCACTAGCGTTCGCTGTCAAAGCGTGCAAGAAGTGAGTAAAAAACGGACCCGCCTTCGGCAAGCTCGCGAAGAACTTCGATCTATTCTCTGCGTACACCTTGCTGAGAGATGATGACACCGCCCAAGCTCTCACATAGTCACTAAAGACGCTGTTTGCGAATGCGCCGTTGAAGATGAACGGATGATCCAGAACGAATGACTTGAGGAGGCGGTCGTACTTAATCCGGTCTACGGGCTCAAGGATAGCAGGGTGGTCGATAAGCAGTCCGACGGTCCCCGTCATGTTCAGCAGCCGCAGCGCTTGCTCATCCAGGTCATAGAAGGAGTTCCGGATGGGGTCGTCGGGCTTGATATGCAGCGCATCGCTGACGCGGCGCCGGACTTTGGACCTCTCTCGCTCCATGATTTTTTCAACGACACCCCGGAGCAGGGTTCCACGTAGTTGAGGCAGCCCTGATCTGGGAGTCGCATTCAGCTCCTCGAGCGCCGCCTTAGGGTTGTCTTCACCGTCCAATCGCTCCGCGAGGGCTACCACGACCGGCGGATAGCCGACAAAGTGTTCAACTTCTGGCCAATAGTCGAGCCCCTCTGAGGCGACGCCCGGTTCCAACGCGTTCGCAAGATCCGTGAAGAGTGCGTCCCTAAATTGCCCGAACGGAACGGCGTGCTGTCGATGAACGCCGGTACGCTCGGACCCCGAATCCAGTGTTACGTCAATCAGATCAGACGCCTGACGATGCGAGAGCGGAGCGATGCGATAGACCGGCGGCTGAATGCCGCGATCGCCAAGCGCGATCAGAGTAGTTTCAGTCGAGTCCCTCCGACCCAGCATGACGATCTGCTGAGACGGCTTGGCGTCGCGAACCAAGTATGCGAGATCCTCCAGAAACGCCAGGTAGTTATCTCGTCCCACGCGCAACTGCGCTTCGTCGCTACTGTCGAGGATGAGTGCAGCCTCTCCCGCGCGAAGGGCCCGCATGAATGAGCTGTAGTTCTCCTCCCCGACTGCCTTAGTCAGTTCGCCGGTCAGGGTGCTCGCTCCGACGCGAATCGTCCCGAGATCGACGTACGGCATGCGGGTGGTGGCAGCGATGGCTTCTGCCGCTGCGGACTTGCCCATCGCGCCGGGGGCTGTTATCAGAACGAGTGCACTCGCAGCCGAAGTTGACTTGCCGTCGAGCTCAAGATCGGGCCAGACGTAGTTTGCGGCTACTTCCTCAAGAATACGGAAGTTTCCGTCGTGCATCTCGTACGGTTGCTCGCCGGGACGTACTTGCGGCATGGAGTCAATGAGAGTTGTAAGGCGTTCGCGCACATTTGAAACGTATAGGAAGCAAAGCCCGCGGGTCGAGCACGCCGGTCAGTTCAAACGGACTTGACGTGTGATTCTGCGTTCGCCGTCCTCGGCGCGTGAGATGGTCCGTCGTGTTGGTCGATCACGGCACCGCCGGTCCACGGTTATGTGGAGACGATGTCGAAACTGGAGTCAGCCATGCGTGGCAGTCTAATCGCGCGCGCTCGCGCGGACGGGGGATGCCGCGGTTCGGGCGAGCCCCGCGCGGTCCCCGTAGGGTTGAACCGTGTACACGGGCTTCATCACGCCCGCAGATGATGTCGTCGACGATGTCGTCGCGCGGGCGCTCCGCGCCGCGGGGGAGAGCGTGCCGCGCGACGACTGGCAGCGCGTGGAGCACGGTTCTGCGAACCTCGTGGTGCTCGCCGGACATGTCGCGGTGCGGGTGGCGCGTACCGCAGAGGCGGCATCCGAGGCCCTCCGCGCGCAGCGCCTCATCGACGTCCTCCCGCCTCTGCCCTTCGCGGTGCCGCGCTCCGCTGCGGCGGCGATCGACGACGGTGCGGCTACCGGTGTCGTCGCGATCGCACAGGAACGCCTCGACGGTGAGCCGCACCCCAGCGGGAGCGGCGATCCGCGAGAGCTTCGACGCCTCCTCGACGCCCTTCGCGAGGTCGACCTCGCCCGGCTTCAGGCGCATCTGGCCCATCGGCACGCCTTCTTCGGGGGTGCGGAGGGCTTGCGCATCATGAACGACGAGGCGATTGCGATGCTCGCTCCCGGTGCGCGCGAGAATGCTCGCCGCGCCGCCGAAGCGTTCGTCGGGCTTGCGTCGCACCGCGATGTGCTGACGCACGGCGACCTCGCCGGCAGCAACGTGCTGTGGACCGGTGGCGTCGCCTCCACCGTCGCCGGCGTGATCGACTGGGACCTCGCTGCCGCCGACGACGAGGCGAAGGACGTCGCGGCGCTCGCGACGTGGCACGGGTGGGACGCCGTCGCGGCCATCGTTCCGCCCGAGGTCGCCCACCGCGCACGCCTCGTCGCGGCGACCTACCCCCTGCAGCTGCTGGGCTTCGCGATAGCGGGAGGTCGGCCCGCTGCAGAGATCCAACGCGCCGTCGCGCGGGCCAACGACACGTACGGAAGCTGACCGGCCCGCCGCCGCGAGCCGGTTCGTAGACTGGACGGATGCAGCCGCTCACGGAGGATCAGGTGCGTGCCGCGCTCGTCAATGCGACACCCGACGAGGTCGATCGGATCGGCGTGCCCCTCGCGCTCGTGCTCGCCGACTGGGACCACCTGGACTTCCTCGCCTGGTCCGACCCGGACTTCCGCGGCCGCGGCTACCTGGTCGTCGAACGGGACGGCGTGCCGACCGGGATCGTGCTGCGCGCGGCATCCGGAGCGCGGCCGCGCGCCGCGATGTGCAACCTCTGCCACACGATGCAGCCCGGCAATCAGGTCGCCCTGTTCACGGCGCGCCGGGCGGGGGATGCCGGGGCGCGAGGCGACAGCGTCGGCACCTACATCTGCGCCGATCTGGGCTGCCACGACAACGTCCGGCTCGCCGCGCCGCTCGCGCCGAGCGAGGTGCGGGCGAGCGTGGATCGGCGGATCGACGGCACGCGCCACCGGGTCGAAGCGTTCGTCGATCGCGTCGTCGCGCCGGTCTGACGAGGCGATGCGGCCTCCGGTTTTTCGGAAGGCTCCCGGCCGGGTAAGATGGTTGATCGCGCCTCCGGTCGACTGAAAAAGCTGGGCGGGTGCGCACTTGGCGAGTTACCCAAGCGGCCAAAGGGATCTGACTGTAAATCAGCCGTCTTCGACTTCGGGGGTTCGAATCCCTCACTCGCCACCCTCAGAGAGGCCCCGCTGCGGCGGGGTCTTTCGCGTTGACGGATGTTCCTGACGCACCGTCGCACCCTCGTGACAGGATTGTAGCACGGATGGACGCCCGACGAAGGGGAACGACATGACCGAGCCGACCAGCTCACCGCAATCCACCAAGATCCTGCGGGCGACGATCTGGGTGGCGATCGGTGCCCTCATCGCCGCGGCTCTCGTCTGCGTCGTCTGGGTGCTCGTCGGCGACTCGAACGGCATCGTCGGCAAGGCGTTCCTCACGATCCTGCTGCTCGCGGGCTTCGCCGGTGTGTCGATCGCCGAGTCCAATATGGCGCCCGCGCGCCCGACGTGGCTCGCGCTCGCGAGCATGATCTCATGGGTGCTGATCCTGCTGGTCGGCGCGTTCCTCATCTGGATGCCGACGAGCGGCTACTTCGGCGTCGGCGCCGAACGCGTGTTCACGTTCATCCTCATCGCGCTCATCATCCAGGGCGCCCTGCTGCACGCGCGCCTCTACCTCAAGGCATTCGTCCGCCACCAGACGACTTTCACCTCGATCGTCACGTACGTCACCATCGGCCTGGTCGCGATCCTCATGGTCATGTTGGTGCTCCCGCTGATGACGGAGGAGTTCGTCGACTACCGTCCGCTGTATTGGCGCGTGGTGGTCGCGCTCGCGATCCTCGCCGCGGTGGGCACTGCGCTGCTGCCTCTCGTCAACGCGCTGTTCGCTCCCAAGCGTCCCCGCCCGCAGGTCGCGGCCCCCGTGCCGTACGGGTCGGTTCCCTACGGTGCGTCGCAGGCTCCCGCGGCGGCGGCCCCGCAGGCCGCGGCGGCCCCGCAGGCCGCG
>CANSLE010000141.1 GCA_947647645.1 uncultured Microbacterium sp. | reverse complement strand
AAGTCGCAAGACGATGTATACGGACTGACGCCTGCCCGGTGCTGGAAGGTTAAGAGGACCTGTTAACTCCTTCGGGGGTGAAGCGGAGAATTTAAGCCCCAGTAAACGGCGGTGGTAACTATAACCATCCTAAGGTAGCGAAATTCCTTGTCGGGTAAGTTCCGACCTGCACGAATGGCGTAACGACTTCCCCGCTGTCTCGACCAGGAGCTCGGCGAAATTGCAGTACGAGTAAAGATGCTCGTTACGCGCAGCAGGACGGAAAGACCCCGTGACCTTTACTACAGCTTGGTATTGGTGTTCGGTGTGGCTTGTGTAGGATAGGTGGGAGACTGTGAAGCGGTGACGCTAGTTACCGTGGAGTCATTGTTGAAATACCACTCTGGTCACTCTGGATATCTAACTTCGAACCGTAATCCGGTTCAGGGACAGTGCCTGGTGGGTAGTTTAACTGGGGCGGTTGCCTCCCAAAAAGTAACGGAGGCGCCCAAAGGTTCCCTCAACCTGGTTGGCAATCAGGTGGCGAGTGTAAGTGCACAAGGGAGCTTGACTGTGAGACTGACAGGTCGAGCAGGGACGAAAGTCGGGACTAGTGATCCGGCAGTGGCTTGTGGAAGCGCTGTCGCTCAACGGATAAAAGGTACCTCGGGGATAACAGGCTGATCTTGCCCAAGAGTCCATATCGACGGCATGGTTTGGCACCTCGATGTCGGCTCGTCGCATCCTGGGGCTGGAGTAGGTCCCAAGGGTTGGGCTGTTCGCCCATTAAAGCGGTACGCGAGCTGGGTTTAGAACGTCGTGAGACAGTTCGGTCCCTATCCGCTGCGCGCGTAGGAAATTTGAGAGGATCTGACCCTAGTACGAGAGGACCGGGTTGGACGAACCTCTGGTGTGCCAGTTGTTCTGCCAAGAGCACCGCTGGTTAGCTACGTTCGGGATGGATAACCGCTGAAAGCATCTAAGCGGGAAGCCGGCCTCGAGATGAGATTTCCATACCCTTCGGGGTGAGAGGCTCCCAGCTAGACTACTGGGTTGATAGGCCGGATGTGGAAGCGTGGTAACGCGTGAAGCTGACCGGTACTAATAAGCCGATGACTTGATAACACACCGTTCTAGGTGCTTGCGTCCACTGAGTGGTTCTCGATGTACGGTCGAGGGCTGCACAACATTGTTTGTTGTGTGCTTGATTGAAACATCGATAGTGTTTCGGCGGCCATAGCGTGAGGGAAACGCCCGGTTACATTCCGAACCCGGAAGCTAAGCCTCATAGCGCCGATGGTACTGCAGGGGGGACCCTGTGGGAGAGTAGGACACCGCCGGACTTCTTTCAGGAAATGGCCACCCAACGCTGGGTGGCCATTTCCCGTTAACAGACCGAGAGGAACCCGTCGATGGCACAGGAGCGCGATCCCGAGAACAAGGATGCGACGCCCGCGCGCCGTCGGGGGTCGTCTGACGGCCGCCCGCCCCGGCGCGACGGCGGTTCCTCCGCTCGCTCGGGTCGTGATGGTGAGCGGAAGCCGTATGCCCCGCGTGATGGTGAGCGGAAGCCGTACGCGAAGCGTGATGGTGAGCGGAAGCCGTATGCCCCGCGCGATGGTGAGCGGAAGCCGTACGCGAAGCGTGATGGTGAGCGGAAGCCGTATGCCCCGCGTGATGGTGAGCGGAAGCCGTATGCCCCGCGTGATGGTGACCGCAAGCCGTACGCGAAGCGTGATGGTGAGCGGAAGCCGTATGCCCCGCGTGATGGCGGCCGCAAGCCGTACGCCCCGCGGGACGGCGACCGCAGGCCCTACCCCGCACGGGACGGGCGTTCGTCTCGGCCCCCGCAGACCTCCGATCGCCGCAGCGGCCCCGCCGGTCCCGTCTTGCCGGAGGACGTCACTCCTCAGGATCTGCCGACCGCCGCGCGTAACGAGCTGAAGACGCTGTCGAAGGAGAACGCCGAGCAGGTCGCTCGCCACCTGGCGATGGCCGCGCGTCTCATCGATGACGACCCGCAGCGCGCTCATGAGCACGCTCTCGCGGCATCCCGCAGCGCGGGGCGGATCGCGATCGTCCGTGAGACCGTCGCCATCACGGCGTATGCGCTCGGCGACTTCGCCCTCGCGGTCCGTGAGCTCCGCACCTACCGGCGCATCTCCGGACGTGACGACCAGATCGCTCTCCTCGTCGACAGCGAGCGTGGAGTCGGTCGCGCCGATCGCGCGCTGGAGGTCGGTCGTGCGGTCGACCGCGCCGCTCTGCCCACCGAGGTGCGCGTCGAGCTGGCGATCGCGATGTCGGGCGCGCGCCTCGACATGGGCGAGCCCGAGCGGGCGCTGCAGGAGCTGGACATCCCGGAGCTGGATCCCGATCGTGCCTTCAGCTGGAGCCCGGGGCTGTTCGCGGCCCGGGCGGCGGTGCTCGAAGAGCTCGGGCGCGGGGAGGAGGCAGTCCAGTGGCAGCGTCGCGCAGAGATCGCGGCGGAAGCCCTCGGCGCGCTGGATGCCGACCTCGAGGTGATCGAGATCGACGAAGTCGAGGAGATCGCGCTCCCGGTCGAAGCCGACGCGGTGGAGGCCTCTGGCGGCGTGACGGCTGTCGACGACCCGAGCACGGATGCGGTGGTGGGCGAGGACGAGACCGAGGAGGAGCGAGGCTGATGGCGCTCTTCTCGCGCCGGTCGGCAGCCACCCCGCTCGATGGTGTCGACGCGGTGCTCGCGGATCTCGACGGTGTCGTCTACGCCGGCGCCGGCGCCTTGCCCTACGCGGTGGAGAGTCTGAACGCTGCCGGCGCGACGCGGCGGCTCGGTTACATCACCAACAACGCTTCGCGTCGCGACAGCGTCGTCGCCGATCACCTGCGGGAGCTCGGCCTGGTCTCGACCCGACCCGAGGACGTCGTGACCAGCCCTCAGGCGGCGATGCGGCTGCTCCGGGAACGGGTCGGTCCCGGAGCGACTGTTCTGGTCGTCGGGGGAGACGGCCTCGTGTTCGAGGTCGAGAAGGCCGGGTTCGTCGTCACCCGCAGCGCCGACGCGTCCCCCGCCGCGGTCGTCCAGGGCTTTGCCCCGCATGTCGGCTGGGAGCACCTCGCCGAAGCCGCGTACGCGCTCGCCACGCCGGAGGATGCCGGCGGCATCCCCTGGATCGCTACGAACACCGATTGGACAATCCCTCAGGCGCGCGGGATCGCGCCGGGAAACGGCACACTCGTGTCGGCCGTGCACACGGCGGTCGGGCGGCTCGCCGTCGTTGCGGGGAAGCCGGAGCGGCCCATCTTCGACGAGGCGGTGGCGCGTTTCGGTGCCAGGAACGCGCTGTTCGTCGGCGACCGCCTCGACACCGACATCGCCGGAGCCCAGGCTGCAGGGCTGAACTCCGTCCTCGTGCTCACCGGGATCGATCGGCCGAAGCACGTTCTGGCCGCGCCGTCCACCTCGCGTCCGACCTACATCGTGGGCGACCTCCGCGAGCTGCACGAGGAGTACCCGGAGACGACCGTGCGCGGCGATGTCACGGCGGTTCGCGACGCCGCGGTGCGTATCGACGGCGCCGACATCCACATCGTGTCCGAGGGGTCGCGTCCGATCGACCTCGTCCGCGCCGGTGCCGCCGCGATCTGGGCGACCGGCCGCGCCATCTACGGCTTCCGCGTGCCCGAGCGTCTGTACGCGGATCCGTTTGGTCGTCCTTGACAGCGGCCAGCTGTAGCCGGCCCCACCGTTGTCAACCCCTCGGCGCTGAACCGCGTGACGGCATAGCCTGGTGATCCACGTCGACGAAGGAGGACACATGTCCGGACTGAAGTTCTGGCTCACCGTCGCGATCGCCGCCGGCGCCGGCTATGTGCTGGGCGCCCGGGCCGGGCGCGCTCGCTACCGGGAGATCAGCGCCGCGGCCAAACACCTGTGGGACGATCCGTCCCTCAAGAAGGCGCGGGCACGCTCGCGGAAGGTCGTCGACAAAGCGGCCAAGAAGGCCGCGAAGAAGCTCGGCGCCTGAGCCGACCGCTGTGGACGCCGTCCGCCGAACCGCGTGAGCCCGCCCGCTCCGGGCGCGACGGGGCGGACTGTCAGCCGACCAAGGGCCCGCCGTGTCTCCAGTAGCCGAGGAAGGAGACCTGTGCCGCCGTGAACGCCGCGCTCGTCATCAGATGTCGACGGATGCGGGTGACCGCTCCGGTCTCGCCCGCGATCCACGTGTAGCCTCGGTCGCCGTGTGCGCGGAAGGCGGTGGACTCGGCATCCGTCCACTGGCGGACCAGCCGCTCCAGCGACGCGCCGGGCACCGCACCTTCCGCGATGATTGTGGTGCGCCCCACGAGGTCGTCTTGCGGCAGGTCCGTCGCGTCGGCGAGTTCCACCAGGACCTCGACCTGAACGCCCGCGGGCTGAGCGCGAACGATGTTCGCGATCGCGGGCAGGGCGGACGCGTCGCCGATGAGGAGGATCCTGCGTGGCGGCGCGGGAGGCGTGAAATGGATGCCGTACCCGGTGTAGCCGACGCGGATGTCCGGACCCGTGACGATGATCTCGTCACCGGGCATGCACGTGAGCGCCCACTGAGAAGCGGGCCCGGCTGGTTCATGGATGAAGAGGTCGATGTCGATCTCGCCTCGCTGTGGACGGATCGCCGAAGGCGTGTACGTGCGCAGAGGATTGCGTAGCTCCTCCGGGAGTGCCTTCCATCGCGCGTACCAGTCGCGTGGATGCGGTGTCGGATCGTCGCGCAGGCCTACATCCGTGAAGCCGCCGCCGACAAGGGGCAGGACGAGTTTGACGCGCTGGTCCAGTCCCCAGGGGGCGAAGTGGCGCAGAGCAGACCCGGACAGTGTGACCCGGCGGAAGTTCGTCGTCGGAGCGCTGACGCGCGCCACCGCCACCGGGAAGGCGCTGTAGTCCCAGAGGCGCTCGGCATGTCGCCGGGGGTTCGTCATGCGTGCTCCGAGGCCGTGTGCCGCGCCCCGAGCGGGACCACGAGAGGGCCGCCCGTGACGGGATCTGCGATCACGACGTTGGGCAGATCGAAGATCTCCTGCACACGGGCGGCGGTGATCACCTCGACGGGCGGCCCCTCTGCGACGATGCGCCCGTTCTTCATGGCGATGACGTGGTCGGCGTAGCGTGCGGCGTGGTTGAGGTCGTGCAGCACGGCGACGATGGTCCGACCTGCGCGATTGAGCGCGGCGAACAGCTCCATGAGCTCGACCTGGTGGGCGATGTCCAGGAACGTCGTGGGCTCGTCGAGGAGGAGCAGCTCCGTCTGCTGGGCGAGAACCATGGCGACCCACACGCGCTGACGTTGGCCGCCGGAGAGCTCCTCGACGCGTCGTCCCGACAGGGACGTGACGCCCGTCTCGGCCATGGCTTCGCGAACCGCCTCCTCATCGGCATCCGTCCACTGTCGCCAGAGGCCCTGGTGAGGATAGCGGCCGCGTCCCACCAGATCCGCCACCGTGATTCCTTCCGGCGCCGACGCGGACTGCGGAAGGAGGCCGAGGCGACGGGCGACATCCTTTGCGGGCAGGCGGGTGATGTCGGATCCGTCCAACACGACGGTGCCCGTCATCGGCCGCAGCAGACGGGACAGGCCCCGCAGGAGAGTGGACTTCCCGCATGCGTTCGGCCCGATGATGACGGTGAAGGACCCTTCCGGAATTCTCGTCGTCAGCCGCGGGACGATCGGGTCGTCGCCGTAGCCGAGCGAGACCGCCTCGGCGCTCAGGCGAGTGCGATCACGGGAACCGGAGGGGACAGGCGCGAGGTCAGACACGGCGACGGATCTCCTGGATGAGAGTGAGCACGAGGTAGAGGCCGCCGACGGAGACCGTCACCACGCCGACCGGCAGCGAGACCGGCAGCACGTGTTGCGCGACCACGTCGGAGACGAGGAGAAGGAGCGCGCCGACGAGCGCGGAGAGAGGGAGGGACAGGAAGGGGGTGCGGGCGAGTCGTCGCGCGATCTGGGGCGCCGCGAGCGCGACGAACGCCACGGGCCCCATGACCGCGGTGGAGATCGACACGAGCCCGACGGCAATGAGGAGGCTGCTGCCGCGCACGAGAGCCGGACGGGCCCCGGTGGTCAGTGCGATGTCGTCACCGAGGTCGAGCTGACGTCGTTGCCGCGTGAGCGGGAACAGTGCGGCGAGGAGGGGCAGCCCGCACAGCACCGCGCCCGCGACGGGCGCCGCGGCGACGCCGTTGAGCGTACCCGCGCCCCAGGCGGAGGCGAACATCGCCGTCTCCAGCTCGACGTGCAACAGCATCCAGGTGTTCGTCGAGGCGAGCATGGCCGCGACGCCGATACCGATCACGATGAGCCGGAACCCTTGCAGTCGCGCGCGCCCCGACAGCAGCGCGATGATCGTCGCGGTGACGACGCCACCGACGACAGCGCCCACCGTGAGAGCCGGCCACGAGGTCGAGACGAAGACCACGGTGAGCAGCATGCCCGTGAACGCACCGTTGGAGAGACCGAGGATGTCAGGGCTCGCCAGCGGGTTGCGGGTCACCGTCTGGAACAGCGCGCCCGCGACGGCGAGGTAGCCGCCGAGCACGATCGCCGCGACGGTGCGCGGCAGACGCCACTCGAACACCACCGTGCGATCCAGCGGCGCGC
>CANSLE010000140.1 GCA_947647645.1 uncultured Microbacterium sp. | reverse complement strand
ACCGGCATCGCCCTCGAGCGCGTGCCGATCATGGCCGGGTCGCTGCACGAGGCGCTGGCGCATCTCACGACCGCCGACATCCCCGACCTGCAGACCGTCTATGCGGCGATGCTGCGCGACAGCGGCCGCACGCTCGGCCGGGCCGTCGCACTGACGGCCGGGGGCGGACCGACCGTGCTGCACTGCACGGCGGGCAAGGACCGTACCGGCCTGGCCACGGCGCTCGTGCTGCTCGCGATCGGCTTCGGCCTCGACGAGATCGCCGCCGACTACGCCCGCACCGAGGCGAACCTCGCCGGCGCGTGGCTCGACGCGATGAGCGTGAGGATCGCCCGTCTCGGCGTGCCGCTCGAGGGGCCACTGCGTCGCCTCGTCGGAGAGAGCCCGGAACGGGCCCTCCGCGGCGCCCTGGACGAGGTGGTGCTGCGCGACGGCTCCGCCGCAGGCTACCTCGATGCGATCGGAGTCGACGCCGCCGTGCGCGCGCGGCTGCGCGACGCGCTGCTCACACCTCCTCTCCCCGCGACGGGCACAGCGCCCCCCGCGGTCGCCTCCTCGCACCAGGATGCCGCGGCACGCAGGAGCGGGGCGGGCAGATGACCACGCATCCCGAGACCAGGACCACGCGGGTCGACCGCCTGGTGGACACGATGACACTCGCCGAGAAGGTCGGCGCGCTGCTCGCCGCCCGGATCACCCTCAACCCCGACGGCACGACCTGGGAGGGCCGCGAGGACGAGTCGCCCTTCGGATTCACCCCGACCCGCGAGCTGATCGTGGACCGGATGATCGGCCACGTCGGACTGATGAACACCCCGAGCGTGGCGGCGTTGGCCCGATGGGGTGAGGCCCTGCGACAGCTCGCGGGCCAGACGCGCCTGCGCATTCCCGTCACAGTGGGCGCCGACCCCACGCACGGCCGCGGCGGCAACGCCCAGGTGAGTCAGTCGCGAGCGGGCTTCAGTGTCCTCCCCGAGCCGATCGGGCTCGCCGCGACGGCGGATGCCGCTCTCGTGGAGGACGCGGCACGGATGATGGCGCGGGAATTGCGGGCCGTCGGCATCCACATCGCGGTCCACCCGATGGCCGACCTCGCGACCGAGCCTCGTTGGGCACGCGTGTCGGGGACCTTCGGCGAGAGCCCGGACCTGGCCGCCGAGATGACCGCGGCATTCGTGCGCGGTCTGCAGGCGGGCGGGGCCCAGGAGCGCGTGCTGGCGACGGCGAAGCACTTCCCCGGCGGCGGTCCGCAGCACGGCGGAGAGGACTCCCACTTCGAGAAGGGCAAGAACACCGTCTACCCGGGCGACCGTTTCGACACCCATCTCACCCCCTTCGCCGCCGCGATCCGCGAAGGCGTCGCGGCGATCATGCCCGGCTACGCGGCACCCGTCCACACCGACTACGACGAGGTCGGTTTCGCCTTTCAACGCGAGATCGTCACGGACCTGTTGCGCGAGCGTCTGGGCTTCGATGGCGTCGTCGTCACCGACTTCAACATCGTCACGGGGATGCGGCTGCCCCGACTCGGGGTGGAGCTGCCCGTGCGCGCGTGGGGGATGCTCGAGGTGCCCCCGGTCGAGCGCGTGGGGATGCTGTTCGCCGCCGGGGTGGACCAGCTCGGCGGCGAGGACGACCCCGGTCTCATTCTGCAGGCCGTCGCGCGCGGCCTCGTGACCGAGGAGCGACTCGACCAGTCGGTGCGCCGCGTGCTGCGCGACAAGGAACGGCTCGGACTGCTCGACGACCCCGCCGCAGGGACGGTGCCACTCGAACGGGTCGCGGAGCACGTAGCGACCCGGGAGCACCTCGCACTCGCGGCGCGGGTGCAGGCCGCCTCCGTCGTGGCACTGGCCGGCGCTCCGCTGCGGCTCCCGAGTGCCGCGCGGCTCTACGTCGAGGGCGTGGATGCGGCGTCCGTCGCGGCGTTCGGGCGACGAGTGGACGACCCGCGGGATGCGGACGCCGCGATCTTGCGGATCCCCGCCCCGTTCGATGCACATCCTCCGCAGTCGCTCGAAGCCGCGTTCCATTCGGGGAGCCTGGAGTTCGCCCCCGGGCTCATCGCGCACGTCGAGGAGATCGCCCAGATCACCCCGACGATCGTCGACGTCTTCCTGGAGCGGGCCGCCGTGCTGACGCCCCTGGCCGAGCTGCCGCTGGCGGGTCTGATCGGCTCCTTCGGCGTGGACGACGAGGTGCTGCTCGCGGCGGCGACCGGCGCCGCCGCGACCACCGGTCGACTGCCGTTCGACATCCCCCGTTCGGACGCAGCGGTCGCCGCGAGCCGGGAGGACGTGCCGTTCGACACCGCGGACCCCGTGTTCCGCTTCGGGCACGGACTGCGATGGGCGCGACATCTCTGACCCGGCAGCGGGAACAGTTCGCCGATCCATACCGTTGCATCGATCGGGCCGACGGCGTCCCACTCCACACCCCTTCCTCATCCGTTCAGGAGACAACCCATGAGCACCATCGCCGCTCACACCGCCGACACTGACGCACCGATCCTCGACGTCCTCGCCGAGCGGTGGAGCACCCGCATCTTCGACCCCGCGACACCGATCGACGAGGGCGCCCTCGCCAGCGCGCTGGAGGCCGCCCGCTGGGCGCCGTCCGCCAACAACACGCAGCCCTGGCGTTTCGTCGTCGCCCGCCGCGGCTCAGCCGCGCACGCGCAGATCGTCGATGCGCTGATGGGCTTCAACCAGTCGTGGGCCGCGGATGCCGCCGCCCTCGTCGTGTTCGCCTCGTCGGCCGCCCTCGACGGCGAGCCGCTCCCGTGGGCCGCGTACGACACCGGCCAGGCTGCCGCGCACTTCACCGTGCAGGCGCACGCGTCGAGCCTGCACACCCACCAGATGGGCGGTTTCGACCGCGACGCGATCGCTGCGGCGTTCGGCTTCGGCGACGACCTCGTCGCCGTCACCGTGATGGCCGTCGGCGCCCTGGGCGACATCGACGCCGCCCCGGAGGCGCTGCGCGAGCGCGAGCTCGCCCCCCGCGTACGTCGTCCGATCGCCGAGTCGCTGATCGTCAACGACTGACACACGGCGCCCCCACCCCGTCCCGCGAGAAACCACTCCCCGCACGAGAAACACGTGCAGGAGTGGTTTTTCGTTTGCCGAGTGGTTTCTCGCGCGGGCGAGCAGGTCAGTCGTCGAGCATTTCGGCCTCGATGACGTCGTCGTCGTCGGAGGCCGCGGCATCCCCGCGGTCCTCCGGCGCCGCGCCGGCGCTGGTGAGCACGAGGCTCGAGCCGTCGGCCGCGACGTCCACCCGCACCAGATCGCCGTCGCGCACGCCACCGCTGAGCAGGGCCATCGCGAGACGGTCTTGGATCTCGGACTGGATGAGCCGCCGCAGCGGCCGGGCGCCGAAGATCGGGTCGTAGCCGCGCTCGGCGAGCCACGCGCGGGCATCGGGGGTGACGGCCAGCGTGAGCCGGCGATCGCGCAGGCGCCGCTGAAGGGCGTCGACCGACAGCTCGACGATCTGGGCGAGATCGTCCTGACTCAGCGCCTGGAACATGACGATGTCGTCGAGCCGGTTCAGGAACTCGGGGCGGAACGAGGTCCGGACGAGCGCCATCACCTGCTCCCGCTTCTGGGCGAGCGTCAGCGTCGGGTCGATGAGGATCGGCGAACCCAGGTTCGACGTCAGGATCAGGATCGTGTTCGTGAAGTCGACCGTGCGGCCCTGACCGTCGGTGAGGCGGCCGTCGTCGAGCACCTGCAGCAGGATGTCGAAGACCTCGGGGTGCGCCTTCTCGACCTCGTCGAGGAGCACCACCGAATAAGGCCGGCGCCGGACGGCCTCGGTGAGCTGGCCGCCCTGCTCGTAGCCGATGTACCCCGGAGGGGCACCGACGAGTCGCGCGACGGAGTGCTTCTCGCCGTACTCGCTCATGTCGATGCGCACCATCGCGCGCTCGTCGTCGAACAGGAACTCGGCGAGCGCCTTGGCCAGCTCGGTCTTGCCGACGCCGGTCGGCCCGAGGAACAGGAACGAGCCGGTCGGACGGTTCGGGTCGCTGATGCCGGCGCGCGAGCGGCGCACCGCGTCGGAGACGGCCTTCACGGCATCCTTCTGACCGATCAAGCGCTTCCCCAGCTCGGCCTCGAGGTGCACGAGCTTCTCGCTCTCACCCTGCAGCAGACGTCCCACGGGGATGCCGGTCCACGCCGCGATGACGGCGGCGATGTCGGCATCCGTCACCTGGTCGCCGACCATCCGCTCGCCCCCCTCGGCGGCTTCGGCGTTCTCGGCCTGGGCGACCTGACGCTCCAGTGCCGGGATCTCCGCGTAGTACAGGCGTGACGCCTTCTCCAGGTTGCCCTCGCGCTGCGCCCGCTCGGCCTCGACGCGCGCCTGGTCGAGGCGCGTCTTGAGGTCACCGACCGCATTGAGGGAGGCGCGCTCGCGCTCCCATCGGGCCTGCAGGTCGTCGAGGCGGGCCTGCTCCACCTTCAGGGTCTCGCGGAGGGTCGACAGCCGCTCCTTGGACGCGGCATCCTTCTCGCGCTTGAGAGCGAGCTCTTCGAGCTTGAGCCGGTCGACGTGGCGCCGCAGCTCATCGATCTCCAGCGGCGCCGAGTCGATCTCCATGCGCAGGCGCGACGCCGCCTCGTCGATGAGGTCGATCGCCTTGTCGGGCAGCTGGCGGCTCGGGATGTAGCGGTTCGACAGGGATGCCGCGGCCACCAGCGCGCCGTCGGCGATCGCGACCTTGTGGTGGGCCTCGTAGCGCTCCTTGAGGCCGCGGAGGATCGCGATGGTGTCCTCGACGCTCGGCTCGCCGACGTACACCTGCTGGAAGCGGCGCTCGAGCGCGGCATCCTTCTCGATGAACTCGCGGTACTCGTCGAGCGTCGTGGCGCCGATCAGCCGCAGCTCGCCGCGGGCGAGCATCGGCTTGAGCATGTTGGACGCCGCGACCGACCCCTCGCCGCCACCCGCGCCCATGAGGACGTGCAGCTCGTCGATGAAGGTGATGATGCGACCGTCCGATTCCGTGATCTCCTTGAGCACGCTCTTGAGGCGCTCTTCGAACTGACCGCGGTACATGGCGCCGGCGACGAGCGCGGAGATGTCGAGCGAGACGAGCTCCTTGTCCTTCAGCGACTCGGCCACGTCGCCCGCGACGATGCGCTGCGCGAGCCCCTCGACCACGGCCGTCTTGCCGACGCCGGGCTCGCCGATGAGGACGGGGTTGTTCTTCGTGCGCCGGGTGAGCACCTGGCTGACACGCCGGATCTCGCTGTCGCGGCCGATCACCGGGTCGAGCTTGCCCTGCCGGGCGCGATCGGTGAGGTTGATTCCGAACTGCTCCAGGGCGCTCTGCTGCTCGTCCTGCCCGGGCTGGGGCTGTGCGTTCATCGTTGCTCCTTGACATCTGCGACACTCAAACTTGAGTCATCTGGACTCAACTTTACCAAACTGTGCTGCGGGCGGCAAGAGGCGCCGGCGGCGACTCGATAGAGTCGGGACCGAAGCGGGGGAGGCATCATGGGCAGGTCGTGGCTGTTTCTCGCGCGGCTCGCGCGCCAGATCTGGTTCCGCGCCGCTCTCCTGACAGTGTGCGCGGTCGCACTCGCGCTCGTCGCCGGCGCCTTCGGCACGGTCATCCCGGCGCAGCTGACGATGGATCTGGGCCAAGGCGCTGTCGGCTCGATCCTCCAGATCCTTGCGAGCTCCATGTTGGCCGTCACCACGTTCTCCTTGACGGCCATGGTCACCGCGTACTCGTCCGCGACGACGCAGGCGACGCCGCGGAGCACACAACTGCTGATGGACGACACCACGTCGCAGACCGTGCTGTCGACGTTCGTGGGGTCGTTCGTCTTCTCCCTCGTGGGCATCATCGCGCTGTCGACCGGGTATTACACCGACGAGGGCCGCACCGTGCTGTTCCTCGGCACCCTCGCCGTCATCGCGGTCGTCGTGATCACCCTGTTGCGCTGGATCGCGCACCTCACCCGCTTCGGTCGGGTCGCTGACGTCATCGACCGCACGGAGAACGCGGCATCCGCCGCCGTGCAGCGGTGGGCGAGCGCACCCACCGCCTATGCCGCCCCCGCCCGCGATATCCCGGCCGGGGGCCCCGCCGTGCACGCCGAGGTCACCGGCTATGTCGGCTTCGTCGACCTGGCCGCCCTCGACCGGATCGCTCAGCGCGCGGCCGTGCGCCTGGCCGTGATCACCATGCCGGGCGGCATGGCGGATGCGAACGGCCCGCTCGTCCGCGTCATCGACGGCACGCTCCCCGATGAGGAACGCACCGCCGTGCGTCACGCGTTCCACGTGGAGAACCACCGCACGTTCGATCAGGACCCGCGCCTGGGTGTCATCGCGCTCGCCGAGATCGGCAGCCGCGCCCTGTCGCCTGCGACCAACGATCCGGGAACGGCCATCGACGTGCTCGGCGCATTGCAGCGCGTCTTCGCGTCCGCGCTGGGCACGGAGCAATCGGACGAGATCCGCTATGCACGCATCGAGGTCGAGGCGGTCTCGATGCGCGACCTCGTCGACGACGGGTTCCGCCCGCTCGCGCGCGACGGCGCCGCGGTCATCGAGGTCGCCATCCGCCTGCAGAAGACGCTCGCGGCCCTCGCGGCGGCGTC
>CANSLE010000139.1 GCA_947647645.1 uncultured Microbacterium sp. | reverse complement strand
GCGGGCCGGTCCTCCGGCTTCTTCGCGATCATGCTCATCACGAAGTTGCGCACCGGCTCGGCGATGGTGGCCGCCAGCGGCGGCGGGGCATCGTTGATCTGCGCCATCGCGATCGCGACCTGCGACTCGCCGGTGAACGGGCGCTTTCCGACGAGACATTCGTACGCGACGATGCCGAGCGAGTAGATGTCGGTCGCGGGGGATGCCGGGTGCCCCGAGGCCTGCTCGGGCGAGAGGTACTGGACCGTCCCCATGACCTGACCGGTCGCGGTCAGCGGCACCTGGTCGGCGATGCGGGCGATTCCGAAGTCGGTGATCTTCACGCGGCCGTCGGGCGTGATGAGGAGGTTTCCCGGCTTGATGTCGCGATGCACGAGGCCGGCGGCATGAGCGGCCTGCAGGGCCGCCGCGGTCTGGGCGACGACGTCGAGGGTCTTGTCGGTCGACAGCGATCCCTCGCGTTCGAGGATCGTGGACAGGGCTTCCCCCGGAACGAGCTCCATGACGAGGAAGGCGGAGCCGTTCTCCTCTCCGTAGTCGAAGACGCTCGCGATGCCCTCGTGGTTGACGAGCGCGGCGTGGCGGGCCTCGGCGCGGAAGCGCTCGAGGAAGCCCGGGTCGCCCATGTACTCGTCTTTGAGGATCTTGATCGCGACGGTGCGTCCGATCACGTGGTCGGTGGCCTCCCAGACCTCGCCCATCCCGCCGATCGCGATCCGCGAGTCCAGCTCGTAGCGTCCACCGAAGCTCACACCCTGTGTCGGCCTCATCTGCTCAGCACCGCCTCCATGACTTTTTTCGCGATTGGAGCCGCGATCCCGTTGCTCGTGCCGGACTGCCCGAGACCTCCGCCGTTTTCCACCATGACGGCGACGACCACCTTCGGATCCTTGGCCGGCGCGAAGCCCGTGAACCAGAGCGTGTACGGATCCGAAGGTCCGTGCTCTGCCGTTCCGGTCTTTCCGGCCACATCGACCCCGTCTATTGTTGCACCGCTCGCCGCGCCGTCACGGACATTCGAGATCATCAGGGAGGTCATTGTCGCGGCATCCGTCGCGCTGAGGGCGCGGCCCAGTTCGGTGTCGGCGACCGTCTCCTGCACCGTGAGATCGGGGGCGACGACCCGGTCGACCATGCGTGGCATCATCACCGTTCCGCCGTTCGCGATGCCCGCGGCGACCATCGCCATCTGCAGCGGGGTGGCCTTGACGTTGTCTTGTCCATAGCCCGTTTGCGCGACCTTGTCGGCAGACAGGGTCGAGGTCGGGTAGACCGATCCGACAACGTTGAGGGGGATGTCGATGTTGGCGTTGTTGAACCCGTACTTCTGGGCCTCGGCGCGCAGCGCATCCTGCCCGAGGGCGACGGCGAGCTGGGCCATGGGTATGTTGCAGCTCAGACGGAGCGCGGTGGCGATGGACACCTGGTCGCCCGGGCCGCACGTGTTGCCGTCGAAGTTGCGGATCGACGTCGAGGTGCCGGGGAGCGTGTAGGTCGCGGGGTTCGGGAAGGTCGAGTCCGGCGTGAACTTCCCGGAAGCGAGTGCGGCCGACACGACGACGAGTTTGAAGGTCGAGCCTGGGGGGTTCAGCGTATCGATGGCGCGGTTGTCCAGCGGGTTGACCGCCGCGTTGAGCAGCTCATCGTACGTCGCGTTCACGCGCGGGGCGTTGTGCACTGCCATGGCGTTGGTGTCATAGCTCGGACTCGTCACCATCGCCAGGACGCGTCCGGTCTTCGGATCCATCGCGACGACCGCGCCCTGGTAGCTGCCGAGGGCGTCGAACGCAGCCTTCTGGATGGCGGGATCGAGGGTGAGCAGCACGTTGGAGCCGCGCGCGGGCTGACCGGTGATGACCCGATCCACGCGGGAGAGGAACTGCGAGCTCGCGGTGCCCGACAACTCCTTGTTCATCGACTGCTCGAGTCCGGTGAGCGAGTTCAGCAGCGGGTTCATGTAACCGGTCACCGGTGCCCACATCTGCGGGTCGGTGTATTGGCGCTGCCAGGCGTAGACGTCATCGCTCGGCACGGAGTCGGCGATCACGGTGTTGCCGGCGATGATCGACCCGCGCTGCACCTTGAACGAGTCGTAGAGCGCCCGCTTGTTCCGCGGGTTCTCGCCGAGGTCGCCCGCCTGCACGACTTGGATCCAGCTCGTCGCGCCGAACAGCGCCACGAACATGGCGAGCATGATGAACGACAGCCGTCTGAGTTCGCGGGTCATCCGATCACCACCCGGGGGCGCGACCGCACGGCATCCGAGATGCGCAGCAGCAACGCGACGATGATCCAGTTCGCCACCAGCGACGAGCCGCCGGCCGCGAGGAACGGCGTGGTGAGGCCGGTCAGCGGGATGAGACGCGTGACGCCGCCGACCATGATGAACACCTGCAGAGCGATCGTGAACGACAGACCCGTCGCGAGCAGCTTGCCGAAATCGTCCTGGCCGGCGATGCCGATGCGGATGCCGCGGCTCGCGAACACCATGTAGAGGCACAGGATCGCGAAGACGCCGATCAGTCCCAGCTCCTCGCCGATGCTCGGGAAGATGTAATCGCTCTGCGAGAGCGGGGTCAGCCCCGGACGACCGCGGCCGAGGCCCGTGCCGAGCAGGCCGCCCTCGGACAGGCCGAAGATGCCGCTGACGAGCTGGTAGCTGCCGCCTTCACGATCGATGACGACGGGGTTGAAGGCGTCGAGCCAGTTCTGGAAGCGCCAGCCGACGTAGGTCAGCACCTGCGAGGCGATGAGCGCGCCGCCGACGGCGAGGAGGACGCCGAGCACCGCCCAGCTGGTCTTGCCCGTCGCGACGTAGATCATGGCGATGAACATGCCGAACATCAGCAGCCCGGTGCCGAGGTCGCGCTGGAAGACGATGATGGCCATCGATGCGAGCCAGATGAGCAGCAGCGGTCCGAGTTCGCGGGCACGCGGCCATGTCATGCCGAGGAAGCGGGTTCCGACCGAGCTCAGCGCCTCGCGTGTGCGGACCAGGTAGCCGGCGAAGAAGATGGCGAGGGCGATCTTGGCCAGCTCGCCGGGCTGGAAGGAGAAGATGCCGCCGATCGAGATCCAGACGTCGGCGTTCGCGTCGGTGCCGAGTCCGGGGATGAACGGCAGCACGAGCAGGAGGATGCCGGCGAAGCCGAACACGTACGTGTAGCGGAACAGCACGCGGTAGTTCTTCAGGAAGATGACGATGGCCACCGCGGCGGCGGTCGCGATGGCGAGCCACACCAGCTGCCGGGTCGAGAGCGCCTCCCAGCCGGCGCTCTGATCCTCGATGTCGATGCGGTAGATCATCGCGAGGCCGAGGCCCGACAACACGGTTGCGATCGGGACGACGAACGGGTCGGCCTGCGAGGCCTTGAACCGCAGCACGATGTGCAGCCCGAGGACGAGCACGGTCAGCGCTCCGCAGTAGTACAGGAACGACCAGTCGATGTGACCGAGGGCGCCGAGCTGGACGAGAGCGACGGCCGCACCGTTGATCACGAAGGCGAACAGCAGCAGCCCGAGCTCGCGGTTGCGCTGCGTCTGCGGCATCCGGAGCTTTCGCAGCGCCTTGACGACCGTGGTGTCGGTCTGGGCGGTGTCGGTCGTGACGCTCATCGCTGACCCTCCACGGTGGTGCGCAGGACGTCGACGATCTGCTCGGCGTCGGCGAGCGAGCGGGCGGAGATCGTCGAGGTGACGGAGAGGCGTTGGTAGAACGGCAGGTCGTTCAGGAGGATGCCGGTGTCCTCGTAGACCGAGGACAGCGATATCGGACCGAGATCCTGCTGGATGCCGCGGTAGATCACGACGGTGTCGGTGTCGGCGCCGATGAAGTAGCGGGTCTGCGTCCAGCCGTAGGCGCCGAGCGCGGCGGCGGCCAGGGCCGCGAGGATCACCACGAACCCGACCACCCACCAGATGCGGCGGCGGCGGGCGCGGCGGCGGTCCTCCTCGATGAGCTCCTCGAGGAACTCGGCGGCCGGCTCGAAGTGCGTGGGCTCGTTCGCGGCCTGACGGGCGGTGTGCAGCCAACTGGTGCGTCCCGGCCGGGCCGCGGGCACCTCGACGCCTTGCGGGTTGGACGCGGAGCCGACGATCGTCGCCGTGCCGCTGAACATCGGGTGGCTGCCGCCGACGTCGACGATGACGACGGTGACGTTGTCGGGCGCGCCCCCGTCGAGGGCCTGCTTGAGGAGGAGATCGGCGGTGCGTCCCGGCGGGTAGTGATGACCGAGGACCTTGGTGGTGTGGGCGTCGTCGACGACGCCGGACAGGCCGTCGGAGCAGAGCAGCCAGCGGTCGCCGGGCTGCGTCGGCATGATGAACGTGTCGACCTCGGGGTCGGGGTCCATGTCGCCGAGCACACGCATGAGCACCGAGCGCCGCGGGTGATAACGGGCTTCTTCGGGAGTGATGCGACCGGAGTCGACGAGGCGCTGCACGAACGTGTGGTCCGTTGTGATCTGGGTGAGCGCGTCGTCGCGGTAGAGGTAGATGCGGGAGTCGCCGATGTGTGCGATGACCGCATAGTCGTCGACCATGATGAGGCCGCTGACGGTCGTGCCCATGCCGGCGAGCTCTGGGCGGCGGGCCACGGTGTCGATGAGCACGGCGGCCGTGGACGAGATCGCCTCCTGCAGCGCCTGCTCGGCCTCGCCGGTCGACGTGTACGGGTGGTCGAGCTCCTTCAGACGGTGCACGGCGATGCTCGAGGCGACGTCGCCGCCGGCATGGCCACCCATGCCGTCCGCCACGACGAAGAGGTTCGAGCCGGCGTAGCCCGAATCCTGATTGTTGGAGCGCACCTTCCCCGTGTGGGAGATGGCGACGCTCGATCCCTCGAAGACCATGAGCCGGGGGCTACTTCCTGAGCTCGAACGTCGTGGCGCCGACCTTGATGGGTGCGCCGACGCGCACGGGCACGGGGGTGCTCACGCGCGCGCCGTCGTGCCAGGTGCCGTTGGTGGAGTCGAGGTCCTGGATCATCCACTGGTCGCCCCACAGCAGCAGTCGCGCGTGATGGCTCGAGGTGTAGTCGTCGCGGATGACGAGTCCCGACTCGCTCGAGCGGCCGATCGTGAGGGCCTCGGAGCCGAGGGGAAGTTCGAGGCCGGCCTTGGGGCCACTCGTGATGACGATGCGCGACACGGCGTCGCGGGTCGCCTTCTGCGGCCCGCTCGGCGTGGGCGCGGGGGTGGGGACGGCCGGGGCGATGGGCGCCGTGGCGGCCTGAGCGGCGGATGCCGCGGGCGCGGCGACAC
Source organism: uncultured Microbacterium sp. (assembly GCA_947647645.1). Taxonomy (GTDB): domain Bacteria; phylum Actinomycetota; class Actinomycetes; order Actinomycetales; family Microbacteriaceae; genus Microbacterium. The sequence goes on along the minus strand of CANSLE010000139.1, from coordinate 1,369 downwards.
CGGCGGCGGCGGGCTCGGGCATCTTCCTGACCTTCACGCCGAACAGATCGGCACGGAGGGAGTACACGACGGCGAAGACGAAGAACCACAGCAGGATCAGGAAGCCGATCTGCAGCAGCAGGAGACTGAGAACGCTCACGCGGGTCCTCCGATCCCATAGGCGCGGGTGGCGTCGGCGGCAGAGGTCGGAGGGCGCGGCGGCGTCGCCTGGGCGACCACGCGGAAGACGATGTCGGTGCGGCCGATCGTGACGACCGAGTCGGGCGGCAGCGGGGCTTCGGCGATCTTCGTCCCGTTCAGCTGTGTCCCGTTCGTGGAGCCCATGTCGCGAACCATCGCCCGCTCGCCGTCCCAGAGGATCTCGACGTGGCGACGGCTGGTCCCGGCATCCGGGATGGTGATGTCGGCGTCGCTGCCGCGCCCGATGACGGTGCGGCCTTTCGCGAGGGGGTGCTGCGCTCCGGCGATCTCGACGACGCCGCGCCACGCGACCTGGCCGGCGGCCGTCTGCGAGGCCACGCGCAACGTGCCCGTCGACAGGGTGGGGTCGCCGGCGAGGGCGATCGCCAGCGGACCGGCGAACGTGAACCCTTGCGCCTTCGCGTGAGCCTCGACGAGCGTGTGCAGCTCGGAGTCGAGCGTGCCGCCCAGCGACAGCATGCGCTCGGCATCCGCCGGTGACATGCGCACCTCGAACGTGTTGGGCGCGAGGATGCGGTCGCGGCTGACGACAGCAGCCTTCGCGTCGAGCTCGCTGCGCAGGGCGGCCGCGATCTCGACGGGCTGAATGCCGCTACGGAAGGACTTCGCGAACGCGCTGTTCACTGCGCGCTCGAGTCCCTTCTCGAAGCTGTCCAGTAGTCCCACAGGGCTCCTCAGGATCGCCGACCGGTGCGTACATGCTAGTTGCACAGGCTGAGCGCATGCGGAACGTGCGGTGAGTGCGGGCGTGCAGCGCCGAGTCGAAACGCAGCGTGGGGCGTGATATCCTCGGGAAGTTGAGTCCGTGAGATCTTCGGATGTCGCGGCTCGCGCGAGTGGCGGAATAGGCAGACGCGCTGGCTTCAGGTGCCAGTGCCCGAAAGGGCGTGGGGGTTCAACTCCCCCCTCGCGCACCAGAGGAGGCTTACTGCAATCGCCCCGGCTTTGCAGGGCGGTAAGCAGGTCACCTACGGTTCGAACGAAAAGGTCACCCTTCGGGGTGGCCTTTTCGGCTGTTCCGGGCCTCTGCACCCTGTTCGCGAGTCGCAGGACCTGCGCCGGGGTCGGAACGAGTGATCATCGAGCCTTTTGCCCTTCGACTTTTGGTTAATAGGCTCTTCACGAATGACGGTGTAGTGCGGGTCTGAAGCCGCCGGCTTCGAGGAGG
>CANSLE010000138.1 GCA_947647645.1 uncultured Microbacterium sp. | reverse complement strand
TTCCAGCAGCCGGCGGTACTGCCGGCGGCGTTCCCCAACCTTCTCGTCAACGGCGCATCCGGCATCGCCGTCGGTATGGCAACGAACATGGCGCCGCACAACCTCAACGAGGTGGTCGCCGCGGCGGTCCACCTGCTCGAGAACCCGGACGCCACCACGGCCGAGCTCATGGAGTTCGTCCCGGGCCCCGACCTGCCCGGCGGCGGCATCATCGTGGGCCTCGACGGCATCACCGAGGCCTACGAGACCGGGCGTGGCACATTCCGCACGCGGGCGAAGACGTCGATCGAGTCCCTCGGCCCCCGCCGCACCGGCATCGTCGTGACCGAGCTGCCGTACATGGTCGGCGCCGAGCGGGTCATCGAGAAGATCAAGGATGCCGTCGGCGCCAAGAAGCTGACGGGCATCGCAGATGTCAACGACCTCACCGACCGCAACCACGGCCTTCGGCTCGTCATCGGCATCAAGACAGGGTTCGATCCGGCGGCCGTGCTGGAACAGCTCTACCGCCTCACCCCGCTCGAGGACTCCTTCGGCATCAACAACGTCGCACTGGTCGACGGACAGCCGCAGACGCTCGGACTGAAGCCGCTGCTGCGCGTCTACCTCGACCACCGCCTCCAGGTCGTCACGCGTCGCAGCCGCTACCGCCTCGCCCGGAAGCAGGAACGGCTCCACCTCGTGGAGGGTCTGCTGATCGCGATCCTCGACATCGACGAGGTGATCCAGGTCATCCGCGCCTCCGACGACTCGGAGCAGGCCCGCACGAAGCTGATGAGCGTCTTCGACCTGTCGCAGGTGCAGGCCGAGTACATCCTCGAGCTGCGGCTGCGCCGACTCACGCGCTTCTCCCGCATCGAGCTCGAGACCGAACAGGACACCCTCAAGAAGGAGATCGCCGACCTCGAGGCGCTGCTCGCGAGCGATGTCCTGTTGCGCAGCCAGGTGGCGCGCGAGCTGGATGCCGCGGCGGAGACTTTCGGCACGCCGCGCCGCACGCTGCTCCTCAACGGGGGCCCGGTCGCCGCGCGCTCACGCAGCACCGCCCCGGCGGACCTGCAGATCGCGGACGCTCCGTGCAAGGTCTTCTTCTCCGCCACCGGCCGCATGGTGCGCGCGGAGCTGGGCGGGTCCGGTGAGGTCGTGGCTCCGACACGACGGGCCAAGCACGACGGCATCCGCTCGGTCGTGGAGGCGACGACACGCGGCGACGTGGGCGCGGTGACGAGTCTCGGACGGCTCGTGCGCTTCTCCCCCGTCGACCTGCCCTCCGTGCCCGCCAACGCGGTGCAGCTGGCCGCCGGGACCCGCGCGGATCAGTACCTCGGGCTCGGTGCGGGCGAGCACGTGGTCGCCATCGTCCCGTTGGGGGACGTCGTGATCGCGCTGGGTACCGCGCAGGGCGTCGTCAAGCGGGTCTCCACCTCGGAGCTTCCGGTGGGCAAGCACGACGCGGAGATCATCGCCCTCAAGGACGGCGACCGGGTGATCGGCGCCGCGATCGCCGGCGACGACGCGGAGCTCGTGTTCGTGGCCTCCGATGCGCAGCTGCTGCGTTTCGACGCGACGAGCGTGCGTCCGCAGGGGCGCGCGGCGGGCGGCATGGCCGGCATCCGTCTGTCCGAGGGGGCCAGCGTGATCGCGTTCACGGCGGTCACCGACGCGGAGTCCGCGGTCGTGGTCACCGTCGCCGGATCCTCGCAGGCGATCGCGGGAACGGATGCGGGCAGCGCAAAGGTGTCGGCCTTCGCCGAGTTCCCGGCCAAGGGGCGCGCCACCGGAGGGGTGCGCGCCCAGCGCTTCCTCCGCGGCGAGGACGCGATCACGCTCGCCTGGGTCGGCAGCGAGCCGCGCGCCCTTGCCGCAGACGGCGCCGTCCGCACGCTGCCCGAGGTCGGCGCGAAACGGGATGCCTCGGGCCAGGCGCTGGACGCCGTCATCAGCGCCGTCGGCACGGCGATCGGCTGAGGCGCGTCAGCCGAGCGAGACCAGTCCGTACTGCGTGGCCCGGATCAACACCTGAATGCGATCGCGCACACCCCACTTGGCCGTGATCCGGCCGAGGTGTGACTTGACCGTCGCCTCCGAGACGAACATCGCGGCGGCGATCTCCGCGTTCGACATCCCCTGGGCGAGAAGCGTGACGACCTCCAGCTCACGCTCGGTCAGCTCCTCGTCGCGTCCGAACGCCCGGGCGGCCGCGGGCTCGTTCTGCTTCACCGAGGAGACCAGCTCCTTCGCGACGCGGGGCGACAGGACGTAGCCCCCTTCGTGAGCGAGACGCGCGGCGTCGAGGATGCGATCGGGCGACGTGTCCTTCACCAGGAAGCCGGCGGCGCCGGCGCTCAGCATCGGCACGATCACGCGCTCCGAGGAGAAGGTGGTGAGCGCCACGATCTTGATGCCCGGGAACTCGCGCGTCAGTCGCTGGGTCGCCTCGATGCCATCCATCTTGGGCATCTGCACGTCCATCAGGACGACGTCGGGCTGTGTGCTGCGCACCAGCGCGATCGCGTCGATGCCGTTGTCGGCCTCCCCCACGAGATCGAATCCCTCTGCCGAGTCGAGGAAGACTCGCAGTGCGGCGCGCACCAGCGACTCGTCGTCGACGATGATCACGCGAATCGGTTCCGTCACACGCCCATCTTACGAACCGTCGGACGACGCCGACGTCGCGCGGTATGGACGAAAGTCGCAATCGATGTAGCCAAGAGTTGGTCGTGCGCGCTGACCTCTGTCTGAAGAATCGATTCGAGACATTGCAGGAGGTGAAACATATGTGGTACTGGCTCGGACAGCTCATTGGCATCTTCAAGTGAGGATGCATATTCGCGAGATAATCGCGGTGTGACCTCCGTTCGTGAGAACCTTCTTCGCTTCGTGCGAGCGCCCTTCTGGGCGTACCAGCCGCTGCAGCCCGCCGCTCGGCGCATCGTCATCATTCTGGCGGCAATCGCTCTGATTCTTGATTCGCTCTTCCGTGCGACTTCAGGAGGTTCGGGCAACATTGTCTCGGCCATCATCACGTCGAGCATCACTCTTTCCGTCGCTCTCTTTGCGTGGCGTCCGCCGTTCTCAGCAATGCTGTTGGTCGTTGCGGCGCTTTTGGCCGGCTTCGCAGGGATCGCTGACAGCCTCCTCGCGGGGGCAGCGATCCTCGGACTTGTTGCGTTCACTTGTAGCGGTCTCCTCACGGCCGTCTACTTTGCCGCGTGGCTCGTTTGGCTCGTCTCGGTCGTCTGGATGCCGGACTCCGTCTTCCAGCCCTTGGGCGGCCTCATCGTTGCGATCCTCAGCGTGGTGAGCCTGATCATCGGGCTGGCGATCCGGCGACAGTTCGAGAGGGCACAATCCTTGGCACTTCAACTCGAGGTGAGTGAGCGCGAGGTCGCCGAGCAGCTCAAGCACGAGCGCGACCTCATCGCCGACGAGCTCCACGACATCGTCGCTCACGAGATCACCATCGTCGCCTTGCACGCCGCGGTCCTGGACCGTACCGAGGACGCGCAGACCCGGACACAGTCGCAGACAGCGATTCGTGAGGCGGCGGTCCAGGCCCTCACCGACATCCGCCGCGTACTCGGGATGGTACGGGGAGAGGAGAACCTGTCGCCGGAGCGGATGTCGTCACCGGACGGTATCGGAGGCACCATCGCCGCCGTCACCAAGGAGCTCGGGCAAGCCGGCATCCACGTGTCTGCCGACGTCCCGGACGATCTCCGGCTGCCGAGTGCATCGCTCGTGGCGCTCACCCGCGTCATCCGGGAGAGTGCCACCAACGTTCTCAAACACGCGACGGGTGCCCACAACGTCAAGATCGTGGTCCGGGTTGATCGCGGATGGGTGCACCTGACCTTCGCCGACGATTCTCCCCCGGCGCGTACCGCGGGTCTGCCCGCGTCGGGCTACGGCATCATGCGTCTTCGCGAGCGCTTCCGCCTGTTCGGCGGCAGGTTCGAGTCGGAGCGCAAGTCCCAGGGCTGGGTGGTGAGCGCTTCGCTGCCGCTCTCGGGCTGATCAGGGTCGGTTCTACCGGCCGTTCACATCTAGACGAAAGTCGTAATCGAATCCGCCGATGGTTCAGGTTGGCCTCCCCATGCCACACATACTCTTGATCGTGCCGAAGGACTGATCCCCAGTCTGTCCTTCACAGGGCACGGCGTGTGACATCCGTGATTTCGGGGACGAGGAGATCGTTCTGATCTCGTCGTCATCCGGATGTCCCCCGTAGCCGCGGCGATGGCCCGAGACCGAATCCCCCCAGATCGGTTTCGGGCCCCGCGCGTTCTCGGGGTCTAGGGCGTTTCTGACAATGGTGGCCGTTCTGTGCAAGATCTGCTGACGTCTGGCTCGTACGTTGGTTGCATGACACTTAAACTCGGCTTCATCGGCATCGTCACCCGTGACATGGGCTCTTCCCTCGCTTTCTACCGGTCCCTCGGTGTACCGATCGAGGAGGGGCAAGACGCGGCACCGCACGTGGACGCCAAGCTCGATGACGGGGTGACCCTCGCCTGGGACACTGTCGAGACCATTCGAGGCTTCGATCCCACCTACATGCCAGGCTCGGGCGGACATCGCATCGCTCTAGCGTTCGACAAGGGCTCTCCGGCAGAGGTCGATGCGGCGTTCGCGGCGCTGGTCGAAGCAGGCCACGCCGCGCATGTCGCGCCGTGGGACGCTCACTGGGGCCAGCGATACGCGACCCTCCTGGACCCAGATGGAAACTCCGTCGACCTCTACGCCGAGCTGCCGGCGAACTGAGCGGGGGTGATGCCGACCAGTCTGCGAAACTCTCGGGTGAGGTGCGCCTGGTCGGCAAAGCCCGCTGCGGCAGCAGCCTCCGAGGATTTGGCGCCTCGTTCAAGGAGGTGTCGTGCGTTGTCGGACTCTCCCAGCTCAGCGGCGACGGCGCCCGCCGATGCGGCTCTCCCCGCTGCATGCGAATGAAGTTCAGGCGTGGCATCGTAAGGCACTAAATCCTCAATTGGTGCGGCACGGTCGACCAGCTCGACGGCGCTCGTCCCCAGCACGGCACCAGCGAAACCCGGAGGCAGCCTCACACCCACCGAGCCGCTGTCGCCATCGCTTCTCGTGGCGATCCATCGGGTTGACGGCCCCGCGACGACCAGCTGGCCGTCGCGCACGATGAGGTCGGTGCATCCATCAGCCGGAACCATGGATCCGAAGTCGCTCCGCGGCAGCCCGTTCGTACCGCGGTCGCCCGCGAAGGGCAGATAGCGGTACAGGAAGGCCGCAGGCATGTCCCGTCTTTAGGCGCTGACGGACGCTCAGTGGTCGTTGATCGTGGGAATGCTGCCGGGCCCGACAGGTCGACCAGGCCGAAAGCTCCCTGATCCGAGAACGATGATCGAGGGAGTCATCTTCATGCCTTTGATGGCGCATCTTCGCGTTGCCCGCGCAGGCGGTCGCCCACGCACCCGGCCCGAGGTGGTCCGAGGCGACACCGACTATCGTCAGCGCAACGTCATCGAACGCCGCTACGCCCACATCAAGCAATGGCGCGGCCTTGCCACTCGCTACGACAAGCTCGCGCTCGTCTTCCGCGCCGCCGTCGTCCTCGACGCGGTCATCGCGTGGACAAGGCAATTGTCAGACACGCCCTACGCGTCGATCGCCTGCCGGTCCAGCCTGTCGCTGGACGTGACGATGAAGTCGCGGCGAGGCGCGACATCGCTGCCCATGAGCAGCTCGAACACTCCGGAGACCGCTTCGGCATCCTGCACGCGCACCCGACGCAGCAGACGTCCCGCCCGGTCCATCGTCGTCTCCGCCAGCTGGTCGGCGTCCATCTCGCCGAGACCCTTGTACCGCTGAACCGGCTCCTGCCATCGGCGCCCCGACTTCTGGACCCTCGCCAGCAGCGTGTGCAGTTCTTGTTCGGAGTAGGTGTAGATCGTCTCGTTCGGCTTCGAGCCCGGGTTTACCACGATCACGCGGTGCAGCGGAGGCACCGCCGCATACACCCGCCCCGCCTCGATGAGGGGCCGCATGTACCGGAAGAACAGTGTGAGCAGCAGGGTGCGGATGTGCGCGCCGTCGACGTCGGCGTCGCTCATCAGGATGATCTTGCCGTAGCGTGCGGCGCCGAGGTCGAAGCTGCGACCGGAACCCGCTCCGATCGTCTGGATGATGGCCGCGCACTCCGCGTTCGACAGCATGTCGCTGATCGACGCCTTCTGCACGTTCAGGATCTTGCCGCGGATCGGCAGCAGCGCCTGGTACTCGCTGTTGCGCGCCAGCTTCGCGGTCCCGAGAGCCGAGTCGCCCTCGACGATGAACAGTTCCGACTGCTCCACGTCGGTCGTCCGGCAGTCGGCGAGCTTCGCCGGCAGCGACGACGACTCCAACGCGTTCTTACGCCGCTGCGTCTCCTTGTGCGTCCGCGCGGAGATGCGGGCTTTCATCTCCGAGACGACCTTGTCCAGAAGGAGGGCGGTCTGCGCCTTGTCATCGCGTTTCGTCGAGGCGAACCGGTCCGCCAGCGCCTTCGAGACCACGTTGGCCACGATGGCGCGGACCGCGGGCGTGCCGAGGATCTCCTTCGTCTGGCCCTCGAACTGCGGCTCCGGCAGTCGCACGGTGAGCACGGTGGTGAGGCCTGCGAGGATATCGTCCTTTTCGAGCTTCTCCCCCGCGCCGACCTT
>CANSLE010000137.1 GCA_947647645.1 uncultured Microbacterium sp. | reverse complement strand
ACGCGCCCCGCGACACACTGAGACACCGAGACGCCGAGACACCGAGACACCGAGACGCCGAGACGCCGAATCAGACGCCGCTGGAGCCCGTCGCGCGGAGTCGGTCCCACAGCGCGTCGGTCTGCGCATGCGTCTCCTCGAGGGAGCCCGCGGTGTCGATGACGACGTCGGCGAGCGCGAGCCTTGCCCGATCGTCCACCTGGGCAGCGATGCGAGACCGCGCCGCGTCGGGTGTGAGTCCGCGCAGCGCCACCAGGCGATCCATCCGCAGGGGGGCGGGCGCGTGCGCGACCACGATGAGGTCCCAGGGGTCGTCCACGCGCGCCTCCACCAGCAACGGCACGTCGTAGACCACGACGGCATCCGGGTCGGCGGCGAGGGCAGCGGCGAAGCGTTCGGCGGACTCCGCCCTGACCGCGGGGTGCACGATCGCGTTGAGGCGGGCGCGGGCAGCGTCGTCCGAGAACACGAGTGCCCCGAGTGCGGCGCGGTCCAGACCGCCGTCCTCGTCGAGGACATCCGGTCCGAACTCGTCGGCGATCCGGGCGAGGACGGGCGATCCGGCCGACTGCACATCCCGCACGATCGCGTCGGCGTCCACGATCACCGCGCCGTGCTCGGCGAGACGACGCGCGATCGTCGACTTGCCCGAAGCGATACCGCCGGTGAGCGCGATCAGAGCCATGCCTACGAGGATGCCACGTGTACGGCGTCGCGCGCCGTCGGCGCTCCCGCGACGATCACCGAGGCCTCGGCGATCCGGGCCGCCCGGAGCGCGGACTCCCGCGCGGCGGCGAGGAGCGACTGCGGGTCGTAGCCGAGGACAGGGGTGAGCGCGACGCCCACCCCCACCGAGGCGAGTCGCCCCCGGTCCACCACCATCAGCTCGTCGATGAGGCCGCGGAAGAGGGCCCCGCCCATGCGGCGGGCGTCGGCCGTCGACTCGGCGAGGCTGCAGATGACGAGTTGGCCGTCGCCGTCCTCGCCGACCAGCGCCGCGGCGGGTGCATACGAGCGCGCCGCGCGGCGGCAGGCCGAGGAGATGGTCTCGGCGACGTCGCTGCCGAAAGCGTCCCCGATCTCCTCGACACCGTCCGCACGCATGACGATGACGGCGATCCCCTCGCGGCGCCATGACGCGCGCTCGACGACATCGGCGAGGGCGCCGGCGAACGTGCGCGGCAACATGACCCCGTCGGCGGCGACGCCGTTGGAGGTGAGCCACTCGTACCGCTGCAGCGTCGTCCGGTGGGATCGCAGCACGGACGTGACGATCACGGCGACCATGGTCAGGACCACGGTGACGAGGTTGGCGCTGATCGACCCGAGCCACCGCGAGAACAGTTCGCTCTGGGGACCGAGAGACAGGAACACGCCCAGGCGCGTCCCGTAGAAGACGCCGGCGAGCCCCAGGACGGCCGACAGCGCCCAGGCGCTACGCAGGCCCCGCATCGGCGCGCGCAGCGACTCCGCCGCTCCACAGCCGAAGAGCACGACGAGCGCGGCGGCCATGGCCCACCAGCCGCCCCAGTTGGACCTCGCGGGGTACTCCACCAGGACCGCGACGAAAGTCACCGCCGCGAGGAGGCCGGTGGCGACGGCGACCGCGGTCAGGGAGCGGTCGTTGAAGCGGCGGCATCCGAGCAGCATGAATCCCGGCACGCAGACGAACAGCGTGTTGCCGACCGCCACCGAGACGGCTCCGCCGACGCCGGCCGACCACGCCAGGTACGCGATGGTGGTCGCGAGACCGCAGAAGAAGGCGACGGCCCAGAGCCGACCCGGTCCCGTGTCACGGCGCAGCAGGGTGTCGAGGATGAACGTGAGGCTGGCCACCGACGCGACCAGCGCGGTCATCACGCTCACACTGAACAGGTCGAGGTTCATGAGGCGTTCTCACGTCTGAGCGCCGGCTGGGGCACCGCGTCGACGGCCTCGACGTCGCGTTCGTACACGTCGCGCGTCGCCGGCAGGACGACGGAGAAGACGGTACCCTCCCCGGCCACCGAGTCGACGCTGATCGTCCCGCCGTGCGCGGCGACGATGTCCCGCGTGATGGACAGTCCGAGCCCGTTCCCCGGCACCGACGGCGTCGCGCGGAAGAACCGCTCGAACACGCGGGCCGTGGACTCAGGGGTCATGCCGATGCCGGTGTCGGCGACGCGGATCACCGTATGGATGCCGTCCGTGGACGTCGACGCCGTGACCGTCCCCCCGTCACGGTTGAACTTGATGGCGTTGGCGAGGAGGTTGTCGACCACCTGACGGATCCGGGCGGCGTCGACATACGCCTCCGCCCAGCCCGCCTGCTCGACGCGGATGCGCACGAACCGCGCCTCCGCCACCGGGTCGAGCCCGGCGACGGCGGAACGGACGATCTCCGCGATGTCGAGTGCGCGCGGACGCAGCCGGGTGTCGATCGACGCCCCGGACCGCGAGGACGCGGAGAGGATGTCGGTGACGATGCCGAGCAGACGCTCGCTGTTGCGAAACGCCGTGTCCACCTGCCGACGTGCGCCGTCTGAGAGTCCGCCACCGTCGAGGGCGAGCTCGAGGTAGCCCAGGATCGAGGTCAGGGGGGTGCGTAACTCGTGCGAGATGGATGCCACGAGATCATCGCGCACCCGCTGCGCGTCGCGTTCGGCAGTCACGTCACGGGCGATCAGCACCGCGCCCGCCGAGACACCGTTGTGGTCGGTGAGGTGGCGCCCCGAGAACGCGAACGCCCGCCGGGTGCGGTTGACGAGGGTGAACCACAGCACGACGTCGTCGAAGGACTCGCGACGCCGAAGACGCACGAGCGGATGCTGAGCCGGCGCGAGCGGGGCGAACGTGTCATCGAGCACGTCCCCCGTCGCCGATTCGGCGTGCAGGAACCCGGGGATGTGGCCGAAGCGGATGAGGGCGTCGTTCTCGAGCACGACCTCGCCGTTCTCCGAGAGGCGGATCACGCCGAAGTCGACGGTGTCGAGCACCTCGCTGACGAGCTGCTCCTGTCGGAGCGCCTCGCGGTGGGCGGCGGAGACACGCACCATCTGGCGGTCCAGGAGGTTGCGTTGCGCATCGTAGCGGCGCGCCGCCCAGAAGCTGGCCGCGCTGACGGCGACGACGACGACAGGGAGAAGGACGACCGCGTAGGTGCCGCTCGTGGATGAGCCCGCCGAGAGGATCGTCCAGTAGAGAGAGGGGATGCCGATCGCGGCGACGGCGAACCCGACCCGACCGAACGTCGAGAGCCACATCGCGGGAAACACCCACAGCAGACCGAACGCGGCGGAGGGGTCCGAGATGCGCATGAGAGCGACCGCGCCGATGTCCACGACGGGGATGACGGCGACGACGTAGGGCGGCAACAGCGACCACGGCACCGCGAGTGCGGCGACGCCGCCGAGCACGACCAGCAGCACCGCGACGCCGAACAGGCTGCCGTCCGCGAGCGACGCGGTCGCGATCCCGATGACGAAGAGCACTCCGACGACCGCGCACAGCACGAGTTGACTGTTCGCCGCGACCCGGTCACGCAGTTCGCCCGCGATGTGTCCGTCTGCGGCGCGAGGGGTGTTCGCCATGGGACGACGTTACAGCCGGAGAGGAGCCCCGGACGCGCAGCGACGACACAGGGCCGTTGCCCCGGAAGAAACCGGGGCAACGGCCCTGTGTGCGTGTGCGGTGGTGCTCAGCGACCCGACAGCTTCTCGCGGAGAGCCGCGAGGGCCTCGTCGTCGGCGAGCGTGCCGCCGCCGTTCGAGGAGTCGGACGAGAACGAGGACGAACCGGTCTCGACCGGAGCAGCAGCCTCGGCCTCGAGCGACTTGGTGACCGCGAGCTTGTGCGCCTCCCAGCGAGCCTGGGCAGCCGCGTACTCCTGCTCCCACTTCTCGCGCTGAGCGTCGAAGCCCTCGAGCCAGGCGCCCGACTCGGGGTCGAAGCCCTCGGGGTACTTGTACTCGCCGTTCTCGTCGTACTCGGTGGCCATGCCGTACAGCGCCGGGTCGAACTCGGTGCCGTTGGGGTCGACCGACTCGTTGGCCTGCTTGAGCGACAGCGAGATGCGGCGACGCTCGAGGTCGATGTCGATGATCTTGACGAAGACCTCTTCGCCGACCGACACGACCTGCTCGGCGAGCTCGACGTGCTTGCCCGACAGCTCCGAGATGTGCACGAGGCCCTCGATGCCATCGGCGACGCGGACGAACGCACCGAAGGGGACGAGCTTGGTGACCTTGCCCGGTGCGACCTGACCGATCGCGTGGGTGCGGGCGAAGACCTGCCACGGGTCCTCCTGCGTCGCCTTCAGCGACAGGGAGACGCGCTCGCGGTCGAGGTCGACCTCGAGGATCTCGACGGTGACCTCCTGGCCCACCTCGACGACCTCGGAGGCGTGCTCGATGTGCTTCCAGGACAGCTCCGACACGTGGACGAGACCGTCGACGCCGCCGAGGTCGACGAACGCACCGAAGTTGACGATCGACGAGACGACACCCTTGCGGACCTGACCCTTGTGCAGGTTGTTGAGGAACGTGGTGCGCGACTCGGACTGCGTCTGCTCGAGCAGGGCGCGGCGCGAGAGCACGACGTTGTTGCGGTTCTTGTCGAGCTCGAGGATCTTGGCCTCGATCTCCTGGCCGAGGTACGGCGTGAGGTCGCGGACGCGGCGCAGCTCGATGAGCGACGCGGGCAGGAAGCCGCGCAGGCCGATGTCGACGATCAGACCACCCTTGACGACCTCGATCACGGAGCCGGTGACGACACCGTCGTTCTCCTTGATCTTCTCGACGTCGCCCCAGGCGCGCTCGTACTGCGCGCGCTTCTTGGACAGGATCAGGCGGCCTTCCTTGTCCTCCTTCTGGAGAACGAGCGCTTCGACCTCATCGCCGACCTTGACGACCTCGTTGGGGTCGACGTCGTGCTTGATGGAGAGCTCGCGCGAGGGGATGACACCCTCGGTCTTGTACCCGACGTCGAGGAGGACCTCGTCGCGGTCGATCTTCACCACGGTGCCTTCGATGAGGTCGCCGTCGTTGAAGAACTTCAGGGTCTTCTCGACCGCGGCCAGGAAGTCCTCAGCAGATCCGATGTCGTTGATGGCGACCTGCTTGGTGGCCGGGGCGGTCGTTGCGGTAGTCATGTAGTGGGTTGTCCTTGTTGGGTTGGATGTCGGGCTCCGAGGCGGAAGATCGCATCGCGGCATCCGGACGAACACGAACGGATGCCGCCGCCGGAGCGGTCGGTCAGGGATTGCGTGTCACGAACGAGCGGCAGGACCACACGAATGACACTCCAGGGTATCAGAATCGCCGCTCCGGCGCCCGGGAGCTCGTCAGCCGCGCAGCGGATCCGCGGGGTGTTCGGGATCGAGGGCCGGCGCGCCCGGCCGAGACAGGGTCAGCACGGCCCACGCCACGCGCGGGCTCTCGGCAAGACGGTCCTCGATGTCGTTCAACCGCGCCGCGACGACGTGCTCGGCGATGTCGCCGACGAGGTCGACCGCCGCGACAACGAACACCCGGCCGGGCCCGACGTACTCGATGTGCAGATAGGTGACCTGCGCGATCCCCGGTTCGGCGAGGAGTCGCCTGAGCGCGGCGGCGCGGATCCGTGGATCCACCGCGACGCCGACGAGGAACCGGCGATTCTGGCGGATCAGCACGACCGCGACGACGGCGAGGAGGACCCCCACGAGGATCGATCCGATCGCATCGGGCACCGGCGATCCGGTGAGTTGGTGCAGCAGGATGCCGGCGAAGGCGATGACCAGGCCGATCAGCGCCGCGGCATCCTCGAAGAACACCGCCCGCAGCGTGGGATCGGAGGTTCCCATCACGTAGTCGAGGATGTCCTGCGAGCTCTCCTTCGCATGCCGCCGCGACTGACGCAGCGCCTGCAGGAACGACACGCCCTCCAGGATGAACGCGACCCCCAGGACGGCGTAGGAGACCCCGAACATCCCAGCCGGCTCCGGCGAGAACAGCTCCTGCACGCCGTGCATGATCGACACGCCCGCGCCGACGGCGAACAGTCCGAACGCGGCGAACAGCGACCAGACGTACGCCTCACGTCCGTAGCCGGTGGGATGCCGCGCGTCGCGCGGGCGCACCGCGCGGCGTGCGGCGATCACCAGCAACACCTCGTTGCCCGTGTCGGCCCAGGAGTGCGCGGCCTCGGCGAGCATGCTCGCCGCACCCGTGAGCATCGCGGCGACGGTCTTGGCGATCGCGATCAGCAGATTGGCGGCGAGCGCGACCAGCACGGTCACGAGCGACTTGCCGCTCCCCTGCGCGGCGGACGGACCGGGTGCCACGCTCATACGCTACGCCCGTCGACGACACCGTCCAGGTACACCCACCGGCCGCCGACACGACGGAAGCGGCTGGTCTCGGCGAGCACGCCGCGCTGCCCGCTGCTCCGATCGCTCCAGTGGGCGCGGAACGCCACGACGCCTCGGTCATCCACCCCCTCGCCACCCTCCGTGGCGATGATCTCCATCCCGTGCCAGTCGAGGTGGGCGTCGAGGTCGAGTCGCTCGGGCCGCGTCGCCGGATGCCAGGACGCGAGCAGGTGTCCGACGTCGCCGAGCACGAACGCCGTGTACCGCGAGCGCATCAGGGCACGAGCGGTCGGGGCCGCCGCCCCGGCAAGAACCGGGCCGCAGCAGTCGGCGAAGACGGCACCGCCGCC
>CANSLE010000136.1 GCA_947647645.1 uncultured Microbacterium sp. | reverse complement strand
GCGCCTGCCGGGAGAAGGGCGGATGCCGACACGGTCCTCAGCCGTTCGCCGCGAGGATCTTGTCGGCCTGTGCAGCCGCTTCGTCGAGGCTGTCCTTCGCGCTCGCCACGCCGTTGAGGGCACGCTCGAGCTGCTTGTCGAGTGCGTCACGCACCTTCACCCAGCCGACCACGTTCGGGTTGGTGCGCAGGGCGACCGACTGCGCCAGGAACTCGCGGACGACCGGGCTGTTCTTCGCGTAGTCGCTGTTCGCCGCCGACGCGCGCACCGGAATGCTCCCCGTGCCCTGGGTGTACCTGGTGCTGACATCCGGCGAGAGCATGAACTCGATGAAGCTCCACGCCAGGTCGGGGTTCTTCGCGTCCGCGTTGATCATGAGGCCGGGCCCGGCGCCGCCGAGCGCCGCTGGCTCGCTGCCTCGGAAGGACAGCGCCGGCATCACCCGCAGGTCGCGGCCCGGCGCCGCCTTCACGATCTGTTGCATCATGGAGGGCGACTGGATCGTCATCGCGGCAGAGCCCTGCACGAGCGGCTGCTGTGCCGGGGGCGCATTGAGGTAGTCCTCGCCCAGGTGGGCCGACACAGCGCCGTCACCGCTGTAGAGGTTCGTGAAGAACTCGAGGGCGGCCACGCCCTTGCTCGAGTTGAACGTCGCCTTCGTGCCGGCATCGTTCACGAGGGCTCCGCCGGCGCCGAAGAGGAACGTCGCGAACGACTGCTGGCGGGCGATCGCCTGGCTGGGGGTGAGGAACCCGGAGCGGGTGATCCGGCCGGTGCCGTCGCGCACGGTGAGCTTCTCGGCATCCGCGCGCACCTGTTCCCACGTGGTCGGCGGCGCGTCGGGGTCGAGGCCCGCCGCACGGAAGGCGTCGGCGTCGTACATGACGAGATATCCCTGCATCGAGAGGGGGACGAGGTACTGCTTGCCTTTGACCTGACCGCCGCTCAACGCGGTCGCGAGATCGTCGCGGTCCTGGGCGCTGAGCGCCGCGACGCGGTCGTCGAGATTCAGGATGCGGTCGTTTGCGACGAAATCGGCGGCCGCCGCCGGTCCGTGTCCGAAGATGTCGGGAGCCGTTCCGGCCGCGAAGGCGGAGTTGAGCTTCGTCGAGATCTCCCCCCAGTCCACGTAGGTCACTTGGACGTGAGCGCCGGTCTTCTTCTCGAAGGCCGGCACGATCGTGTTCGTCACCAGGTCGATCTCGGTTTGGTTCGTGCCCGGGAGCCAGACGGTGAGTGTGGTGCTGTCGCCGCCGCCGTCGCCTGATCTGCTGGCGCAGCCGCTGATGGTCAGGGCTGTCGCGGTGGTGAGCGCCAGGAGCGCGGCGCGGGCCCGGCGTCGGCGGGCGCGGCCCCGAGAGAGGGAGGGAACGTCCATGTTGTCTCCTTATTCGTATTAGCTGGCTTCGTGTAAGCGGAACGCAGCCGTGTGGGTGGGAAGGGTGGTGGGTGCCTACGCGGTCGGGGGCAGCGATACCGACGGAGCGCCCACGGTCGACGTGCTCGGCGGGCAGCAGTGCACGGGCGCAGACAGGGGAGGGGGCACGTGGCCCTCGATGACCGCGAGCAGCAGCTCGACGGCGCGCCGGCCCATGGCGCGGCGCGGCACGGCGATGTGGCTGAAGGCGCCGTCGCCGCGGGGGTCGGCGTCGAGGCTGATGACGGAGAGGTCGCGCGGCACACGCAGGCCGGCGGCGTCGATCGCCGTGGACAGCGCGCGAGCCAGATCGAAGGTCTCGACCACGATGGCGGTGGATCCGGCACGGCACACGGCACGCACCCACTCGTCGGTCACTTCCGGCACTGCGAGGACCTCGACGCGATGCGTGAGCGCCCGAGATGCGCCGGTGCGCGCCAGGGCCGCCTCGAAACCGTCGAGCCGCTCCTGCTGTGCGACTCCGCGGAGCGGGGCGGCGAGGTACGTGACCTCACGGTGGCCGGCGTCCGCGAGCAGATCGACGACCGGCGCCATCGCTGCGGCGTAGTCGGCCGTGACGAAGGGGATGTCGACGCCGTCGACCTCCCGGTGTCCGATGAAGACGAACGGGAACCCCTCGTCGGCGAGTCGTCGGATCTCGTCGTCGTTCTTCTCGAATCCGAGGATGACCGCGCCGTCCGCGAGGCGCATCCGGTTGCTGCCGGAACCATAGATGCTGCGCGTGCCGTCGGGCTTCTGAGTGGAGGCGAAGAGCACGAGGTCCATGCCGCTGTCGACCGCCTGCTCCTCGATGCCGTTGAGGAACTCGCGGTAGTAGTCGTCCGGCGCGGTCGGGAACACGCGCTCGAACGTGTGCACACCGATCAACCCGCTCCGGCCGCCGCGGAGGGACTGCGCCGCGATGTTCGGCACGTACCCCAGCTCGGCCATCGCCGCGCGAATGCGCTGTTGCGTCGTCTCGGGGATGCGGTTCGCCGCGGCGCGGTCGTTGAGCACCATCGACACCGTCGCCTGGGAGACACCCGCGAGCCGAGCGATGTCGCTCTGGCGCGGGATGCGGGAATGGCTCACGGGGTCTCCTTCGACGAACTGTGGCGAGCCTAGGTGCTGATACGTATAACTACAAGAGTCTTCTTTTGACCGTGTCCCTTGTAGTTATACGAATTAGCAGCTACGAACGTCATTGGTACCTGTCATCGGTTCACGGAGGAACTCATGCGAGCGAAGAAGCTGGTCATCGGCGGGACGGCGGCCTTGGTCCTGGTCCTGGGGCTGCTGTCGGGGGCCACGGCGACGCCGGCGCAGGCTGCCGACGCGACCTACTACGTCGACGCTGCCGCCGGCGCCGACACGAACGCCGGGACGAGTGAGGGGGCGCCGTGGAAATCGCTCGCGATGGTAAACGCGCTCCATCCCGCGCCCGGCACCCGCATCCTGCTCAAAGCGGGGAGCGTCTTCACGAATCAGTACATCGACCTCAAAGGGTCCGGGTCGGCGGCCGCGCCGATCATCATCGGACGCTACGGCGCCGGGGCGAAGCCCCGGATCGACTTCGGCAACACCGCGGTCGGCGGCGAGGGGTTCGGGGTGCGCATCACCAATGGATCCCACTGGACGATCTCGGATCTCGAGATCACCAGCGGCGCACAGCCCCGCGCGATGCGGCGCAACGGCATCCTGATTCTGGGAGCCGGCGCCGGCGGCGGCGCGTTCACCGGCATCCGCATTCTGGACAACGACATCCACGACGTCTTCGGAAGCGACCGTCGCACCGGTGGCATCAACATCCATGCGCGGCGCGCGAGCGCGAGCGATCCGGAGAGCACGTGGAACGGCGTGCTGATCCAGGGCAACACGGTCGACAACGTCGCCGACACCGGCATCCAGACGATGACCGACGCGCTACTGAACGGCTCGACCTGGACCCACACGCACGATGCGTTCACCAACGTGGTCATTCGCCGCAACACGGTCACCCGTATCCATCGCGACGGCATTCTCGTGCGCGCCGGCGCCGGGCCGCTGGTGGAGTACAACATCACCGACCGGATTGGAAAGTACACCAGCGCCGACACCTCTGTCGTCACGTACCTTCCCGCCGTCAGCGTGGTCGCCGCGCAGTGGGCCTACTACACATCGGGCGCCGTCTTCCAGTACAACGAGGCGTCCAGAACGCGCCGGATCGACGGCGACGGTCAACCGTGGGACTTCGACGTCCAGGTCACGGGCAGTGTCTACCAATACAACTACAGCCACGACAACGAGGGCGGCACCCTGCTGATGATGAACGGCACCTCGAACAACGTGTTCCGCTACAACATCTCGCAGAACGACCTCGATCGATCGGGTGCGGCGTTCAGCGTGCCGTTCGGGGGCGGGAGCCTCGCGGTCCACAACAACGTCCTCTACCGTTCGGCCGGGCAGACGGGGCTGCTCACGACATCGAACTCGGGCGGGGTCATCACCTATACGAACAACATCTTCCTCAACTCCGCGTCCGGCAGCTACGCGGTCGGCGGCGGGGTCGTCTACGCCAGCAACACGTTCTTCGGCGCACACTCGTCGGCGGCCCCGCATGCGGGAAAGCTGACGAGCGATCCGCTGGTCGCAGCCCCGGGCGGTGCGACCTCGATCGCGGATGCGGCCGCCGCCTACGCCCTCGGCACGGGGTCCCCGTCCCGCGACTCGGGCATCGTGGTCGCCGACAACGGCGGGATCGACGTCGCGGGGCGTGCGCTGTACCAGGGATCCGGACCCGATCGTGGCGCCGTCGAGGCCGCCGCTGCCGGCGTGCTGTCATCGGCGACCTTCGAAAGCGGCGGGCTCGGCGGCTGGGTCCCGGTGAGCGGGACGTGGAGTGCGGGCGGGGTGCCGGCGTCCCTGCGGCAGACGTCGGTGACGGGCGAGGCCATCGCCACCGCCGGGTCGACGTCGTGGACGGACTACACGCTCACAGCGCGGATCGCGGTGGGTACGGGCGGGGGCAATGCCGGTGTTCTCGTGCGCTACACCGACAGCGCGAACTACCTGATGCTTCGCCTGAACCTCGCGACGTCCGCGTTGGAGCTGTACAAGAAGAGCGGCGGGACGCTCGCCCTCGTGGCGAGCTCCCCGGTCGTCGTCGCCCCCGGAGAGCTCGTGTCGTTGCGTGCGGACGTCCACGGTCCACGCGTGGTCGGCTGGCTGAACGCGGGCAGCCTGCTGAGCTGGACGAACCCCGCGGGCGATCTGACCGCGGGGAAGGTGGGCGTGCGCACGGCGTCGTCGGCCGCCGTGGTCGACGAGGTCGTCGTGCGCGGCTGAGGCGGCGCGCCGGGAGCGCACCGAGGTCACTTGCCGCTCACCCCGCGAGCCCGCGGCCACCGCCTCGGACGTTCACGAGGGCGCGTCTCGCAACTCGCGCTGGCGATAACGCGATGGGGAGCAGCCGTGCGCACGCGAGAACGCCCGGCTGAACGAAGCCGTCTCTGCGAAGCCGACGCGCTGGGCCACCTCGGTGGTCGGCACGCCCTCACGCAGGAGTCGTCGCGCCCAGCCCATGCGCGTGCGTGCGCGCCAGATCGGCAGGGTCGTCCCCGTCAGGGCGCCGATGGCGGCGCGGAGCTCGTCCGGGTCGAGGTCGTTGTCGCGCGCCAGCTCGCGTGTCGTCCGGTCGTTGGCGGGATCACTGCTGAGCTGTGCCAGGACGGCGTGCGCCGCGTCCGCGACCGGGGGAGCCAACGCCTCGCCCGAGTCGACGCCGACGAGGCGCGCCAGCGCGCGGTGCGGTTCTCCCGCGTCGCGTGGGATGAGGCCCGTGTACGTCCAGGCGGCGAGTCGGATGAACGTGTCCGACATCGCGTCGGCGGCGCGCGCGATGATTCCGCGGGGCACAGGCAGGCCGCCCGGCAGCCAGCCCAGCGGAACCACGGCAGAGTCAGGGTCCGCCTCGTAGCCCACGACCGCTCCCGCGGGCAGGCAGATGAGGTCTCCGGCGGATGCCGCGACGGGCACGCCGTCGACGTGCGCCGTCGCGCTCCCCGCGGCGACCCACAGGACGACGTGATATCCGGTGCACTGCGGTCCGAGCACGGCCGCACGGCGATCGGCGAGCGTCGCTGCGGGGGGAGGTACGAGCAGGTCGCTCGGCGAGATGCCCCACTCGCGTCGGAACGCTCGCGCGAAGGCCTGTGGGCTTGAGTACCCGGTCATGGCACGCCCCGCCGCGACCGAGCCTTCTTTCCGGATCCGCCCCGCCGCCCGTGCCAGCACGCTGCGCGTCTGCCAGCGCGCGGGCGTCCACCCGGTCTCGGAGCGGAAGCGTCGGGCCAGCGCGCTCTCACCGAGACCGTGTGCGCTGCCGATCTCGGTCGGTGAAGCCACCGGGGCGTCGAGCAGGTGCTCGGCCACGCGGATCAGGTCTGCGGAACGAGGCATGGCGGGGACCGCGACGCCGCGCAGATCATGCCCCAGCCCGTGCAGCAGGGCGGATGCGCGGACGCCGCCGCCGTGCAGCACTCCGAGGCTGCGCGCGAACGCCGCGAGAAGGATCGCCTCGTGGGTGGCCGCAACCTCGAACGATGTCGGAGTCAGAGGCCCCGCGCCACGGTCGGCATCGCGTACCCGTACCGGAAGGATGCTCGAGTCCTCTGCGCCGCGGACGACCACGTGGCAGCCCGCCGGGGTCCACAGCGCCTCGCCCGTCGCTATCGGCAACGGCACGCCATGGACGGAGACGGATCCGGAGCCTGTTCGCGCCCAGACGAGCAGGGGAGCGGTCGTGTCCATCGCTCCTCGGGTCGGAGCGGGAGGGATCGTCGATGCGTCGAGGTGCGGGAAGGAGATCAAGGATTTGCCGATCCGGGTGACGTCAGGGAGGTAAGGGCATCCTAACCTTCGATATGAGCCCTCGTGCTCCGCGTCGATGAGGCCGCGCCACAGTCCCCGCTCCGGCGGATCGCGGCACCGACGGCTCCGCCGGGCGGTGCGATGGGAAGGAAACATGTCTGTACAACCACGCCTCCGCCGTCGCTTGACAGCCTTGCTCGCGCTTGCGGTCGCGGGCGCGCTTGCGCTGAGCGGGTGCGCGTCGACGGCCTCGTCGGGTGCCGCCGCGGCACCGACCTCGTCCGACGCGGCCGGCACCTGGCCGCGGACCTTCGCCAACGCGGACGGAACCACGACCGAGATCCCGGCGCAGCCTCGGCGCGTCGTGTCGACCGCCGTTTCGGTGACCGGAACGCTGCTGGCGATCGGCGCACCGGTCGTGG
>CANSLE010000135.1 GCA_947647645.1 uncultured Microbacterium sp. | reverse complement strand
TCGGCCACGCCGGCTCGAACGGATACGCCGTCGTCCACGCGCTGGGGGGGAGCCAGCCCCCGCCGCGCCGGCGCACGCCGGGGGGCAGTGCGTGCAGAAGCGCGGACGCGACCTCCGCCCATCGCGACAGGGTGTCGGTGTGCAGCCACTGCGCGCCGCGCGGCGTCACCACCCAGGTCTTGTCCTGACCGGCGAGCATCCCGGTCCGCTCCGCGACGATCATCAGTTCGTCCGCGGCGGCCTGGTCGTCGACGATGCCCGCCTCGATGAGGCGCCGGCGATCGGTGGCGCCGAGGGTCCCGGCCCCGATCCGGGCGAAGGGATGCGTCAACGCGGCATGGAGGATGTCGGCGAGCGACCCGAGTGACGAGAACGCGCGTTCGGCGGCGCGGGCGTCATCGGGGAGGGCTCCGTCCCCGGCATCCTGACCCGTCTGCGCGGCGGGGGAGACGGTGGCGGGAAGACGTGCGGATGCCGCGTCGAGCGCCGTCGCGACCGTGCCGTAGGGCACACCGTCCTCATCGACGAGGGCGCGATCGTGCAGTTCCCGGCGCAGCGCGGCGTCGGCCGTCGGGCTCTCGGCGAGCGCCGCGACCTCATCCGCCGTCAGGCCGACGAGCGCACGCTCGACGGAGGGAGGCTCGAGGAGCGCTTCGGCGGCGTCGAACGCGTCGTTCCACCCGACCGTCGGCGAGATCTGCCGGGCGGCGAACAGGCGCGCCAGGGCGTCGTCGCTGCGCCGCACGAGGTTCTGTGCGAGGGCGCGCGCGTCCGAGGCGGTCACGTCAGCGGCCCTTGCCGACCCGGGCCTTCCGGATGAAGGTCATGATGAGCACCGCCATGAGCAGCACAAACGCCACGATGGGCGCGACGTAGACGAGTGTTCCGACCAGCGGCCACCCTCCCTGGCCGAAGTCGTCGTGCTTCAACCCGGACGCCGAGCCGATCATGATCGCGACGAAACAGATCACCGACAGCAACAGCAGCCCCAGGGACATGAACGCGAGCACGCGATCGATCCGCCGGACCGGCAGATCGTCGGTGGACCCGGAGGCGCGAGAGGACGAAGAGGGCATCAGGATCACCCTACTGCCTCCCCGCCGCAGACGTGATGGTGCCGTAGTCTGGGAGGGAGGGGCAGACCGCCCCCATGTCACCGCGCCCGCCTGCTCGGGCGCCGATGAGCGAGGTTGTTGCGATGCCCACCGGCAAGGTCAGGTTCTACGACGACGAGAAGGGGTTCGGCTTCATCACCACCGATGACGGCCAGGACGTCTTCCTGCACGCCACGGCCCTCCCCGCGGGCACCGAGGGTCTCAAGGCCGGCACGCGCCTGGACTTCGGTGTCGCCGACGGCAAGCGCGGGCTGCAGGCGCTCGCGGTACGGGTTCTCGACGCCCCCGTGAGCCTCGCCAAGCGCAACCGTATGAAGCCCGACGACATGGCCGTCGTCGTCGAGGACCTCGTGAAGCTCCTCGACAAGGTCGGCGGCGACCTTCGACACGGCAACTACCCCAACGCGGGCCAGGGCAAGAAGGTCGCGGCGATCCTGCGCAAGGTGGCCGATGAACTCGACGCCTGAGTCCGTCGACTCCGGCACGGACGCCTCGGACGCTTCCACGACGGTCGTTCCCGACGAGCGGCTGCTCGCGGCGCACGATCTCGCGCTCGCGGCGCTCCATGAGATCACTCCCGCCCCGACAGTCGGTGCGCCCGCCGGATACACGGCGGAGCCGGACGGTGTGGTCTCGCTGCGGTTCGCGAACACGATGGAGGGGTATCCGGGCTGGTTCTGGACCGTGAGCCTGGCTCTCGTGGAGGATGCGGAGCCCACCGTGCTCGAGGCCGAGCTGCTGCCCGGCGATGGCGCGTTGCTGGCGCCGGAGTGGGTGCCGTGGGCCGTGCGGCTGGCCGAGTACCAGGCGGCCCAGGCCGCTCTCGCGGCTGAGCGCGGCGTGGTGGACGGCGATGGCGCTGACGGGCCCGACGGCGACGACGACCTCGACGACGACCTCGACGACATCGAGGACATCGACGACCTCGACGCCGCCGACTTCGACGACGACGGGTCCCCGATCCTGCACGCCGGTGATCTGGACGGCGTCGACATCGACGTCCTCGATGAACAGGACGACGACGAGGACGACGAGGACTCGGACGACGACGAGGACTCGGACGAGGACGACGACTGAGGGCGTTGCGACTCCCGCCTGCGGCGGTCGCTCGACGACCGGGCGAGGCCGGGCTCAGCTCACGACGGTGAACGGCGCTGCCTGCAGCACCTCGTCGCGCGATGACGGGCCGACCAGCAGATCGAACGCGCCGGGCTCGACGGTGCGTTCACCGCGCGCGTTGACGATGGTGCAGTCGTGGACGGCGAGGTCGAGGTCGACGGTGCGCTCCTCACCCGGGGCGAGGGTCACACGTCGATATGCCTTCAACTCCTTGTCCGCCCAACTCGCCGATGTCACGGCATCCCGGACGTAGACCTGGACGAGCTCCTCGACGGGCCGTCCCCCGGTGTTGCGCAGCGTGATCCGTGCGCGCACGGTGTCCTCGACGCCGACCTCCCGGGTCTCGAGGACGAGGGGGCCGTACTCCACGGTCGTGTACGACAGGCCTTCGCCGAAGACGTGCGCGGGACGCTGCGTGAGGTCCGCGTACCGATCGCCGTGCTGACCGCGGATCTGGTTGTAGTAGGTCGGCTGCTGACCGACGTGCTCCGCGAACGAGATCGGCAGGCGCCCGTGCGGCTCGATCTGCCCGAGCAGCAGCTCGGCGATCGCGCGCCCGCCCTGCATGCCCGGGTTCGCGACCCAGACGAGAGGGGCGTCGCGCACGGCATCCGGGAGGACGAGCGGCTTGGACGCCATCAGGACGACGACGACCGGCGTGCCCGTGGCTACCAGCGCCTCCAGCAGCGCACGCTGACCGCCGATGACCTCGAGGGTCGCCGTCGATCGTCCCTCGCCGACGAGCTCGATCCGATCGCCGACGACCGCCACGACGACATCGGCCGCGCGGGCGATGGAGACGGCCTCGGCGATCAGGTCCGCGTCCGCCGCGGCGGGGACGACGATCTGGGGGCGCGGCTGACCATCCGGGAAGTGAGAGCCGGCCGGATCGTCCGCGAGTGTGAGGATGTCGGCGCCCCGCGCGGAGGTCACGGTCCAGCCTTCCGGTGCGAGATCCCGCAGCCCGTCGAGCACGGTCGTGATCTGCGATCGGGGATGCCCCTGCGTCAGCCAGTCGACCTGACCGGACGATCCGGCCCAGTCGCCCAGCTGGGTCTGCGCGTCGTCGGCGAGCGGGCCGACGACCGCGATGCGGCGCGGCCCCCGTCCGCCGTCGGACTCCAGCGGCAGCGTGCCGTCGTTGCGCAGCAGGACGAGCGAACGCCGGGCGACGTCGAGGTTGAGTGCGGTGTGCGCGGGCGTGGCGATGACCGCCGAGATGCGCGTCGCATCCGGCAGCCGCGGGTTCTCGAAGAGCCCCAGCTCGAACTTCACACGGAGGATGCGTGCCACGGCCCGATCGACGTCGGCCTCGTCGAGCAGACCCGAGGCGATGGCCTCCAGCGCTCCGTCGAAGAAGGCGGGAGTCGTCATGATCATGTCGTTGCCGGCGCGGACGGCCGCCGCGGCGGCGTGCAGGTAATCGGGCTGTATCTTCTGCTCCCACACCATTCGGCCCACGTTGTCCCAGTCGGTGATGAGGGTGCCGGTGTATCCCCATTCGCCGCGGAGCACCTCGTCGAGGAGCCATTCGTTGACGGTGATCGGGATGCCGTCGGTCGTCTGGTAGCCGAGCATGAACGCCGCGCAGCCCGCACGCGCGACGCGTTCGAACGGCGGCAGGAACCAGGAGCGGAGCTTGCGGCGTGAGATGTCCGCCTCGCTGGCGTCCCGGCCGCCCTGCGTCTCGGAGTACCCGGCGAAGTGCTTCGCGGTCGCGAGGACGGCCGTCTCGTCGGTGAGCCCTCGCCCCTGATAGCCGCGGACCATCGCGCTGGCGAGTTCTCCGATGAGGAACGGGTCCTCGCCGAACGTCTCGTCGATGCGACCCCAGCGCAGATCGCGTGCGATGCACAGGACGGGCGAGAAGGTCCAGTGGATGCCGGTCGCCGCCACCTCCACGGCGGTCGCCCGGGCCACGCGCTCGATGAGCTCGACATCCCACGTCGCCGCCATGCCGAGCTGGGTCGGATAGATCGTCGCGCCCTCCCAGAACGAGTGGCCGTGGATGCAGTCCTCGGCGACGATGAGTGGGATGCGCAGACGCGTCTGCGCGGTGAGCGCCGCCGCGCGGTGCACCTTGTCCGGTGAGGTGTGCAGGATCGACCCGGCGTGGCGGTCACGGACGATGTGCTCGAGGTCCTCCCGCGCGTCGAACTGCATCATCTGCCCGACCTTCTCGGGCAGGGTCATCCGGCCGATCAGGTCGGTGACACGGTGCGGGACGGGAAGGGAGGGGTCGAGATAGGGCGCGGCCCGCAGTTCCGCGAGGCTCATGCGGCATCCTTCGTGCTCGTCCGCACCGCGGTGACGGTGCTGGTGGCCGTCAGGCCCTTCTCGCGCAGGGCGCGGGCGCGCTCGCCCGCCGACCGCAGCCGTGGGTTCACGTATTCGTCGATGCCGAAGTTGATCAGCGCGAGAGCGACGCCCAGCAGTGCGATGCACAGGCCGGCCGGCACGTACCACCACCAGTAATCCGGAAAAGCGCTGTTCTGCTGGGCCCAGAAGAGGATCGTTCCCCAGTTGAGGTTCGAGACCGGGATCACGCCGATGAAAGCGAGCGTGGTCAGCCCGAGCACCGCGGCAGTCATGGTCCCGACGAAGCTCGAGGCGATGATCGCCATGAGGTTGGGCAGCATCTCGACGAGGATGATCCGGTGCAGCGGTTCGCCGTTCGCACGCGCCGCCTGGACGAAGTCGCGGTTGCGCAGCGACATCGTCTGCGCCCTCAGCACACGAGCGCCCCACGCCCACCCGGTCAAGCCGAGGACGGCGGCGATGAGGACGAGCGGTGGGTCCTGAAACTGCGAGGCGATGATGATCATCAGGGGGAGCGCCGGAAGGACGAGGAACACGTTCGACAGCGCCGACAGAGACTCGCTCTTCCATCCGCGGAGGTAGCCCGCCGTCACCCCGACGAGGATGGCGACGACAGTAGCCATGATCGTCGCGAGGAAACCGACGACCAGCACGCCGCGCGTGCCGTAGACGATCTGGCTGAACACATCCTCGCCGATGTGGGTGGTGCCCAGCAGGTGCTGTGCGGAGGGGGGCTGCAGCGTCTCGCCGAGATTCTGTGCGGTCGGGTCGTACGGGGCGATCGCCGGCGCGAAGATCGCGACGAGCACGAAGACGGCGAGGATCACGAGCCCGGCGGCCGACTTCGGGTTGGCGAACATCGCGACGGAGGCGCGCAGCTGTCGCAGGAACGTCTTCTTCGGAGGCGCCGCGGGCGGCGTCGTGAGCAGGGCAGCAGTCTGGGGGATCGTCATGATCAGGCCTCCGTCTCGCGCACGCGCGGGTCGAGGACGGCGTACGCGATGTCCGCCAGGATGTTCGCGATCAGCACCGCCAGCACCAGGACCAGGAAGATCCCCTGCATGAGCGCGTAGTCCTTCGCGTTGGTCGCGTTCAGCAGCAGCAGGCCGATGCCCGGATAGGAGAAGACCATCTCCATCACGAGCGTCCCGCCCACGATGAAGCCGAGCGCCAGCGCGAAGCTCTGGATCTGGGGGAGCACCGCGTTGCGGGCCGCGTAGCGCCACAGCACCCGTCGGTCGGGCAGGCCTTTCGCCTGGGCCACGGTGATGTAGTCCTCATCGAGCACCGTCAGCATCATGTTGCGCATGCCCAGCACCCAGCCGCCGAGGGAGGCGATGACGATCGTGAGCGCCGGGAGGGCCGCGTGCGAGAGCACCTGGCCGATGAACTCGGCGTTCCAGCCCGGCTCGACGCCCAGCTCGTACGTGTGCCCCGCGGGGAACCAGCCGAGCAGGGTCGAGAAGACGGCGATGAAGATGAGACCCAGCCAGAAGTACGGCACGGTGCCGAGGAACGTCGTGATCGGTACGAGCACGTCGAGCCGCCCGCCCCGTCGCCATCCGATGACCGCGCCGAGCACCGTTCCCCCCACGAACGAGAGCACGGTGGCCGTTCCGACGAGCCCCAGCGTCCAGGGGAGGGCCGAACCGATGACGTCGCCGACGGGTGCCATGCCGCTGGAGATCGAGATGCCCAGGTCGCCGCGCAGCAGCATCCCCCAGTAGTTGACGTACTGATCCCAGAGGGTGGTCGACGAGTCCAGTCCGAACATCAGCCGCAGCGCCTTCTCCGCTTCGGGTCGCAGTTGGCCGCGCGCCTGCGCCATATAGGCGGTCACCGCGTCGCCGCGCATCATCCGCGGGATGAAGAAGTTGATCGTGATCGCCGCCCACGCGGTGAAGGCGTAGAAGAGGATGCGGCCACCGACGAAGCGCCAGGGCACGCGCGCACGACCCCGCTCGGCGTGGGTGGCGGTCGTGCCGACGAGCGTGGGGTCGACGGTCGAGATGTCGTTGGTCATCGTGCACCTCCGGCGTTCGCCGCCGCTCGCCTGCGGAAGAACTCCTCGGGATCGGGGGATGCGGCGCGCAACTCGCGCGTGTACGGGTCGCGCGGACGGAGGATCACGTCGTCGGC
>CANSLE010000134.1 GCA_947647645.1 uncultured Microbacterium sp. | reverse complement strand
GGCGCGCCGCGCGATCGCGCAGGGCGGCGTGAGCCTCGACGGCGTGAAGGTCGACGACGAGTCCGCGACGGTGACCGGTGCCCTCCCGGGCGGCGTCGCGGTCCTCCGCCGGGGCAAGAGGACGCTCGCGGGCCTGTTCGTCGCGCCGCGCGACTGAGCCGGACGCGCGTCCGACCCCGGGGAGCATCCATGCCGTTCACCATCTCGCACGCCGTCGTGGCGCTGCCGTTCGTGCGCACCCCGCTCGTGCCCGCGGCGATCGCGGTCGGGGCGATGACGCCCGATCTGCCGCTGTTCGTGCGCGGGACGCCGGTGACGTACCAGCTGACGCACACCAACGTGGCCGTCTCCACGCTCGTCGCACTGGGACTGCTCGCGCTCTGGTACGTGCTGCTGCGCCCCGCCGTCCGGGCGCTGGCCCCGACGTGGCTGGCGGTGCGACTGCCGCGCGAGTGGGACGCGCTCGCGCCGCCGCGCTGGTGGAGCCGGCATCCGGCCTGGCTGTCGACGCTGCTGCTGCTCGTGTCCCTCGTGCTCGGCGTGCTGTCCCACATCGCGTGGGACGCGTTCACGCACGAGGGGCGTTGGGGTACGGGGCTCTTCCCCGCCCTCGACGAGCCCTGGGGACCGCTCGTCGGACTCAAATGGCTGCAGTACGGCTCGACGGCGTTCGGTCTCGTTGTGCTGGCGATCGCTGGAGCGGTGTGGCTGCGTCGTCGGCATCCGTCGGCGTCGTCGGCGCCGTCCGCGCCGATTGCGCCGATCACGCGCAGGCTGTGGTGGTTCTCCCTGCCGGTCGTCCTCATCGCCGCGTGGGGGATCGGGCTCGTCGTCTACGGTCCGCTGACGCCGACGTGGACGTTCCGCCATCTCGCCTATCGCGTGCTCCCGCCCGCATGCGCGGTGTGGGGCGCGGCGTCGCTCGTGCTGTGCGTCGTGATCGTGGCCCGCCGTCGCCGTGCGTCGTGACCGCCTCGCGCGGGCGCGGTAATGTGAACGTGCACATCGAAGGCGAGGGCACCGTGTCGGCTGGCGAGGAGAGGGCGCGAAGCGCGAGTATCCGCGATGTCGCGCGCGCCGCGGATGTGTCGTACCAGACCGTCTCGCGCGTGCTCAACGGTCATCCGTCGATCCGTCCCGAGACCAAGCAGCGCGTCCTCGACGCCATGGCCGACCTCCGCTACCGACCGAATCAGGCGGCGCGCGCCCTCGTGACCAGCCGATCGCAGACGCTCGGCGTCGTGCTGGGCTCGCGCGGCGAGTACGGGCCGTCGTCCAGTCTGGCGGCGCTGGAGGATGCCGCGCGCGAGCGCGGCTACTGGGTCAACTCCGCGTACCTGCGCGACACGCGCCCGGACACGATCGCGGCCGCCGTCGAGCATCTGCGGCGGCAGTCGGTCGAGGGCATCATCGTGCACGCGCCCCAGGTGCGCGTGTTCGATGTGCTCGCGGAGCTCGACGTCGACATCCCATACCTGGGGCTCCACAGTGCGGAGCGGGGGATCGCGGAGCTCGCCGAGGACCAGGTGCGCGGCGCCCGACTGGCGACGGAGCACCTCATGTCGCTGGGGCATGCGGAGATCGTGCATCTCGCGGGTCCCCAGGACTGGATCGAGGCGGAGAGTCGTATGCAGGGGTATCTCCACGCGCTCTCCGACGCCGATCTCCCGACCAGACCGCCGATCCTCGGCGACTGGACGGCGGACTTCGGGTATCACGCGGCGGTGGAGCTGTCACGCCGGCTCGACTTCACCGCGGTGTTCGCCGCGAACGACGCGATGGCGCTCGGCATGCTCCACGGATTCCGGGACGTCGGCGTCGAGGTCCCCCTTCAGGTGAGTGTGGTCGGCTTCGACGACATCCCGCTGGCTGCGCACGCCTGGCCACCCCTGACGACGGTCCACCAGCAGTTCGCCGGGCTCGGGGAGCGCGCGATGGCCGCCCTCCTCCGCGCGATCGGCGCACCGGACGTCCCGGTGGATGCCGTGGACGGCATGAGCCTGGAGCCCACGCTCGTGGTCCGGGAGTCGTGCGCCGCGGCGCCGGCACGCTGAAGGTGACGCTTCGGTAACGGCGCTTTCGGACGATTGACAACACCGTCCGCAGGGTGCACGATGTTCAAGCGATGTGAACGGTCACATCGACAACGATCAACGAAGAACGACGAGCAACGACGAGGAGGTCGCGCACGATGGCGGATGCAGTGCCGATCCTGGAGATGCGTTCCATCACCAAGGAGTTCCCGGGAGTCAAGGCCCTCAGCGACGTCTCGATCACGGTCACGGCGGGCGAGGTCCACGCGATCTGCGGCGAGAACGGCGCGGGCAAGTCCACGCTCATGAAGGTGCTCTCCGGGGTCTACCCGTACGGCACCTACAGCGGGGACATCTGGTACCGCGGCGAGGTGGTGCAGTTCAAGGACATCCGCGCCAGCGAGCACGCCGGCATTGCGATCATCCACCAGGAGCTGGCGCTGATTCCCGAGCTCTCGATCACGGAGAACATCTTCCTCGGCAACGAGATCCAGCGCGGCGGCGTCATCGACTGGAGCACCGCGCGTCTGCGCGCCGTCGATCTGCTGGCGCGGGTGGGACTGCGCGACGACCCCGACACGCAGGTCAAGCACCTCGGCGTCGGCAAGCAGCAGCTCGTCGAGATCGCCAAGGCGCTCGCGAAGGACGTGAAGCTCCTCATCCTCGACGAGCCCACCGCCGCGCTGAACGAGGACGACTCGCAGCACCTGCTGGATCTGATCCTCTCGCTCAAGGGCAAGGGCATCTCGTCGATCATCATCAGCCACAAGCTGAACGAGATCGAGCAGATCGCCGACGCGATCACGATCATCCGCGACGGCCGTACGGTCGAGACGCTCGATGTCGCCTCCGGCACCGTCGACGAGGACCGCATCATCCGCGGGATGGTCGGCCGGTCGCTGGAGAGCCGCTTCCCGGATCGCACGCCCCACATCGGCGAGGTCTTCTTCGAGGTGCGCGACTGGACGGTGCGCCATCCGCAGATTCCCGAGCGTCTCGTCGCCAAGCACTCGAACCTCTACGTGCGCCGCGGCGAGATCGTCGGCATCGCCGGTCTCATGGGCGCGGGCCGTACCGAGCTGGCGATGAGCCTGTTCGGCCGCTCCTACGGCTCCTACGAATCGGGCCAGATCCTCATCGACGGCAAGGAAGTGGTGATCAAGGACGTCCAGTCGGCGATCGATCACGGCATGGCCTACGTCAGCGAAGACCGCAAGGTGCTCGGCCTCAATCTGCTCGACACGATCAAGCGCTCCATCGTCGCCGCCAAGCTGAAGAAGATCGCGCGCAACGGTGTCATCGACCCCTACGCCGAGAACGACGTCGCCGACGACTACCGCAAGAAGCTGCGCATCAAGACGCCGAGCGTCGACGTGGGCGTCTCCAAGCTGTCGGGTGGCAATCAGCAGAAGGTCGTGCTCGCCAAATGGATGTTCACCGACCCCGAGCTGCTGATCCTCGACGAGCCGACCCGCGGCATCGACGTCGGCGCGAAGTACGAGATCTACGCGATCGTCCAGCAGCTGGCCGCGCAAGGCAAGGGCGTCATCCTCATCTCCAGCGAGCTGCCCGAGCTGCTCGGCATCTCCGACCGCATCTACACGATCTTCGAGGGGCAGATCACCGATGACCTGCCCGTCGCCGACGCAACCCCCGAGAACCTCATGCGCAGCATGACCTCCGCACGACAGAAGGCACAACGATGAGCACCGAGACGGTACCCACCAAGAGCTCAGGCGGTTTCTCCGACCTGAAGAAGATGTTCGGCGGGAGCACGTCCTCCCTCCGACAGTTCGGCATCCTGGCGTCGCTGATCGCCATCATCCTGATCTTCCAGATCTGGACCGGCGGCACGACCCTCTCGCCGCAGAACCTCATCAACGTCGTGAGTCAGCAGTCCTACATCCTGATCCTCGCGATCGGCATGGTGATGGTCATCATCATGGGCCACATCGATCTGTCCGTCGGGTCGGTCGCCGCGTTCGTCGGCATCATCGTGGCGCAGTCGATGAGCGAGTGGAACATGCCCTGGCCCGTGGCGATCCTGATCGGCCTCGTCGTCGGCGCGCTCGTCGGCGCGTGGCAGGGGTTCTGGGTAGCCTACGTCGGGGTGCCAGCGTTCATCGTGACACTGGCGGGCATGCTCATCTTCCGCGGTGGCAACCAGTGGATCGGACAGTCGACGACCACCCCGGTGCCGCCGGAGTACAGCTACATCGGCTCGGGCTACCTGCCGGAGCTGCCGATCGCCGTCGACTTCAACGTGCTGACCATGCTCCTCGGACTCGTCGGCGTCGCGTGGATCGTCTACAACGAGTCGCGTCTGCGCCGACAGCAGGCCAAGATCGGTGCCGACTCGGCGCCGTTGTGGGTCTCCGCCGTGAAGGCCGTCATCCTCTCGGCCGCGATCCTGTGGGCCGCGTGGCTGTTCGCCACGGGACGTCCGGG
The DNA here is from genome assembly GCA_947647645.1 of uncultured Microbacterium sp. Taxonomy (GTDB): domain Bacteria; phylum Actinomycetota; class Actinomycetes; order Actinomycetales; family Microbacteriaceae; genus Microbacterium. The sequence continues at coordinate 2,224 of CANSLE010000134.1, read as the reverse complement.
CACGAGCTTTCCGATCTCCGGCGTGATCCTGCTGGTTCTCGTCGTGATCTACTCGTTCGTCACCAACCGCACGGTCTTCGGTCGTCACATCTACGCCGTCGGCGGCAACCGCCTCGCGGCGGCGCTGTCGGGCATCAAGGACCGCCGCGTCGACTTCTTCGTCATGATGAACATGTCGGTGCTCGCCGCCGTGGCCGGAATGATCTACGTCGGCCGCGCGACGGCATCCGGCCCGCAGGACGGCAACGGGTGGGAGCTCGACGCCATCGCGGCCGTGTTCATCGGCGGCGCCGCCGTCTCGGGAGGTATCGGCACGGTGATCGGGTCGATAATCGGCGGCCTCGTCATGGCCTTCCTCAACAACGGTCTGCAGTTGATCGGCGCCCAGGCCGACGCGATCCAGATCACCAAGGGCCTCGTCCTCCTGTTCGCCGTCGCCATCGACGTCATCAGCAAGCGGCGCGGCGGCCCCTCCATCATCGGGCTGCTCACGCGTCGTCGCGACAAGAGCGCCGTGGTGCTCACAGATGTCCCCGCCGTCATCCCGACGTCGGGCACGAACGAGTCGAGCCAGCCGGCCGACCTTCCCAAGGTGTAGGTCCGGGAACGACTCGCCTCACCCTCACCAGAGAAAGTGATGAATCAATGAAGAGAATCGCTCTTGCGGCAGCCTCACTGGCCGCCGTCACGGCACTCGCGCTCACGGGCTGCTCGAGCTCCGGGCGCGGCGGCGACGCGACCGCATCGGCGGGGGCCACTGCCGGCTTCGCCGCGGACTCCCTGATCGGCGTCGCGCTGCCGGACAAGACGTCGGAGAACTGGGTTCTCGCCGGCGACCTGTTCGACAAGGGTCTCAAGGACGCGGGATTCAAGTCGAGCGTCCAGTACGCCCCCGCATCCAACACGGTCGCCGAGCAGCAGAACCAGATCTCGTCCATGATCACGAACGGGGCGAAGGTCATCGTCATCGGCGCCAAGGATGGCAAGCAGCTCGGCACGCAGCTGCAGCAGGCGGCGGATGCCGGCGTCACGGTGATCGCCTACGACCGCCTCATCGAGAACACGCCGAATGTGAACTACTACGTCGCGTTCGACAACTTCAAGGTCGGCCAGCTGCAGGGCCAGGCGCTCCTCGACGGTCTGCAGAAGCGGTCGGGCCACGGCGCGCCGTGGAACGTCGAGCTGTTCTCCGGCTCGCCGGACGACGCCAACTCGGCGGTCTTCTTCAACGGCGCCATGAAGGTGCTGAAGCCGAAGATCGACGACGGCACGCTGAAGGTCGTGTCGGGACAGACCGACATCCAGCAGACGGCGACGCAGGGCTGGAAGGCCGAGAACGCGCAGAGCCGCATGGACTCGCTGCTCACGGCCAACTACACCTCGGCGGCCATCGACGGCGTGCTCTCGCCGAACGACACGCTGGCCCGCGCCGTCATCACCTCGGTGAAGCAGGCCGGCAAGAACATCTCGCAGTTCACCGTCACCGGTCAGGACTCCGAGGCCGAGTCGGTCAAGTCGATCATGGCGGGGGAGCAGTACTCCACCATCAACAAGGACACCTCGCTCCTCGTCGCCCAGACGATCACGATGATCCAGTCCCTGCAGAAGGGCGAGAAGCCTGAGGTCAACGACACCACGCAGTACAACAACGGCGTCAAGGTCGTCCCGGCCTACCTGCTGCCGCCGGTCATCGTCACCAAGGAGAACGCGGCCGAGGCGTACGCCAACAGCCCGAAGCTCCTGGCGATCGTGAAGGCCGCGCAGTAAGCGACCCCACCCTCACGTCGGCCCCCGCTCTGCGGAACGGGGGCCGACGTCGTCTCAGCGGGCGAGTCGGACCGGAGCGTCGGGCCGGGCGACACGCCCGGGATGCGCGTGTGATTTGCCCGAACTCCACCGGCCGCGTAAGTTATTACTTGTTCGCCCCACAGGGAAGAGCGAAGGGCCGGAAGGCCTCGCCCCCTCAAGCGGAGAACCACCTCCCATCCCGAACCTCTCGGTAGAGAGAACAGGACTTCTGGTCTAGGATGGAAACCTCCCTCCACGTTGCCGTCGCAGACGGTCCGTGTGAGTGAGTCGCGGCTTCTGCGAAAGCAGCTGCCGCCCCTGCCCCGGGTGACCGGGGCGAGGAATGACGTTGCCCCGTAGAGAGAGCCGAGAGGCTGGATCGCGGGAGCATCCGATCCTTGAGAACTCAACAGCGTGCACTTGTCAAATGCCAAAT
>CANSLE010000133.1 GCA_947647645.1 uncultured Microbacterium sp. | reverse complement strand
GGCCGGGACGGTGCCGGCGAGCTCGCGGGCCAGGACGACCTTGCTCACCTCTCCCGACGCGATGGCGGCGAGTCCGGCACGCACCGCGTCCTGATAGCCCTCGGGGGTGAGCGCGCCGGGGCCGACCGCGGCCGACCAGTGCGGACCGTAGCCGATCGCCCGCGGCTCGTCCGGTTCGGAGGCTCCGTCGTCCGGAAGCACCCAGGACGCCCACGTGCGGCCGTCTCGCGAGCCGATGGTCAGCAGCGGCACCGTCAGCACCGCGGGTGAGGCGGACTGCGTGTCGAAGGGCAGGGCGCCGAAGGCGACCAGCCCCGTTCCCGGCGCCTGGACGTGATCGTCGACTGTCGCCGCCGCGGCCACCTCACGCCAGCGGTCGGCGAGGGTCGCGGCATCCGCCGCCGGAGCGGACAGCGTCAGGGCGGCACCGACGCCGACGAGCCACGATCCACGGCGGGTCCACACCAGCGGATCGGCCGGGTCGGCGTACTCGAGCAGGTCGTCGATCGGGGCGATCTCGCGGGTCACGATGCGCAGACGGGGCGGGCGGGACGGCGCGGAACTCACCCGCTCAGCCTAATCCGCGGCGCCGGACCAGCAGGCTCTGCGCCCGGTCCCCGTGTTCCGTATTCAGTCCGCGTGCCGGTCGACGGCCGGAGCGGCCCCGGAATGACGCGCGCGGCGGCGGGCGCCGCCGTCGCGGACGACGGAACACGGAACAGGTTAGGCTCCCGGCCATGACCGCACGTCCCGCCCCCGGCACCCCGCTCGTCTTCCGGTGGCGTAAGTGGGACGGCGGGCCACACTGGGAGCACGAGTGCGTGTATCTCGGCAGCGACCAGCACGGCGACTGGGTCGGCCAGCGCGACGGCTGGCGCAGCGCCCGTCCCGGCGTCGACACCGTCAGCCTGGGCGACAACGTCACGCTCGTCCCGCCGAGCGGCACGTACGCGGCGACCCTCAACGCGACTCACCCGCGGATCGCGGTATACATCGATATCGCGTGGGATCTGCGGTGGGACGACGCGGAGGCCGCGGCCGGCGCCGGCCGCGTCGCGGGCCCGACGGGCATCGACATGGATCTCGACGTCGTGCGCGCCCGCGACGGTCGCGGCATCTGGATCGACGATCGCGACGAGTGGGACGAGCACCGCGTCCGCTACGGGTACCCGCTGGAGATCGTCGCCCGCCTCGAACGGGTCGCGGGCGAGCTCGAGGCGGACGTCCGCGCCGAGCGCGCGCCGTACGACGGCGTCACCTCCGCCCGGTGGCTCGCGGTGCTCGACGCCGTCGCCCCCGCCTCCACGGACCCGGGGCATGAAGCGCGCGCCTAGGATCGAAGGGTGAGTGAGCACCGCGCCGACCTGGGCAAGGACCCGTCCCGAGTGAGCGGCATGTTCGACGAGGTCGCGGCCGGTTACGACCGCACGAACACCGTGCTGAGCCTCGGCAACGACCGGCTCTGGCGCATCGCGACCACCCGCGCGGTCGCCCCACGCCCCGGCCAGCGCATCCTCGACCTCGCCGCCGGTACGGGAGCGAGCTCGGTCGCGCTCGCCCGCAGCGGCGCCGAGGTCGTGGCGGGCGACTTCTCGCCCGGGATGATCGCCGAGGGCCGTCGCCGCCACGGGCATGTGCCGAACGTCACGTTCGTCGAGGCCGACGCGATGGCGCTGCCCTTCCCCGACGACGAGTTCGACGCGGTCACGATCTCCTTCGGCCTGCGCAACGTCAACGACCCTCGCAAGGCGCTCGCCGAGATGCTGCGGGTCACCGCCCCGGGCGGCAGGCTCGTCGTCTGCGAGTTCTCGCACCCGCAGAACCCGGCCTTCGCGGGTCTCTACCGCTTCTACAACGACCGGATCCTCCCGACCGTGGCCCGCACCGTCAGCTCGAACGCCGACGCCTACGACTATCTCAACGAGTCGATTAAGGACTGGCCCGACCAGGTGACCCTGTCGTCGTGGATCCGGGATGCCGGGTGGACCCGGGTCGCGCATCGCGATCTCACCTTCGGCATCGTGGCCCTGCACCGCGCGATCAAGCCGCTCGTCTGACGCCCGCGGCTCGAACCCGGCGGCCCCGGTAGGCTGGGAGGGTGACTCCGAGCCCTTCCGCTGCCGGCGCGCGACTGACGGCCAATCTCGGCCTGACCGAGCGCGTGCTCGCCGGTCCGCGGCTGCGCAAGCTCCTCGCGGTCGTCGAAGACGGCCTCGACCGCGTCGAGGACACCCTCGCCCGTGAACTGCGCGTCAGCGATGCGCTCGCCGACGCGACGACCCGCTACCTGTACGAAGCCGGCGGCAAGCGCGTGCGTCCGATGCTCACGCTGCTGACCGCGCAGCTGGGCGAAGGCACGACCGAGGACGTCGTCTCCGGTGCGACCGCGCTGGAGATGACCCACCTCGGTTCGCTCTACCACGACGACGTCATGGACGGCGCGGACGTTCGTCGCGGGGTGCCCAGCGCCCACGCGGTCTGGGGCAACAGCGTGGCGATTCTCACCGGCGACCTCATGTTCTCCCGCGCGAGCCAGCTGATGGCGCAGATCGGGGAGCGCGCCATCCGCCTGCAGGCCAACACCTTCGAGCGTCTCGTCCTCGGGCAGATGCACGAGACCGTCGGGGCGCAGGCCGGAGACGACCCGGTCGACTTCTACATCCAGGTGCTCGCCGACAAGACGGGCTCGCTGATCGCGGCATCCGCTCAGGCCGGCATCCTGTTCTCCGACGCGCCGTCCGAGTATCTGCGCCCCGTGCTGGAGTACGGCGAGAAGGTCGGGGTGGCGTTCCAGCTGCTCGACGACGTCATCGATCTGTCGGACGACCCCGTCAGGACCGGCAAGGTGCCCGGCACCGATCTGCGCGCCGGCGTGCCGACGATGCCCTATCTGCTGCTCGGCCGCGCCGCCGACCCGGCGTCACGTGCGCTGAAAGCGACGATCGACGACGGCGTCGCCCGCATCGCCGACGGCGCGGACGCGGCGATCCTCGACGAGGCGATCGATCAGCTACGCAGCCACGCCGTGACCGACGCGACCCGGGCCAAGGCCTACGAGTGGGCGGATGCCGCGATCTCGGCGATCGATCCCCTGCCCGCCGGTGCCGTCCGCGACGCGCTGGTCAAGCTCGCCCACGTGATCGTCGACCGCTCCAGCTGACGCGCGGGACGACCCGCGCTCGCTCCACGACCGGAATCTGACAGAAGGAAACACCCATGACCAAGCTCAGGCTGGCCATCGTCGGCGCGGGACCCGCCGGCATTTACGCCGCGGACATCCTGCTGAAGGCCGAGCGCAAGTTCGACGTCTCGATCGATCTGTTCGATCACCTCCCCGCACCCTACGGGCTCGTCCGTTACGGCGTGGCCCCCGATCACCCGCGCATCAAGGGCATCATCACGGCCCTGCGCGACGTGCTCGATCGCGGCGACATCCGCATCTTCGGCAACGTCCGCTTCGGCGAGGACCTCACGCTCGACGACCTGAAGCAGCACTACAACGCGGTCATCTTCGCGACGGGCGCCATCAGGGACGCCGAGCTCGACATCCCCGGCATCGATGCGGCGGGCTCCTTCGGCGCCGCCGACTTCGTCAGCTGGTACGACGGCCACCCGGACTTCCCGCGCGACTGGCCGCTGGACGCGGCATCCGTCGCCGTCATCGGCAACGGCAACGTCGCGCTCGACGTCGCCCGCGTGCTCGCCAAGCATGCCGAGGATCTGCTCGTCACCGAGATCCCCGCGAACGTGCAGGCCGGCCTCGAGGCGTCTCGGGTGACCGACGTGCACGTGTTCGGCCGCCGCGGCCCGGCCCAGGTGAAGTTCACGCCGCTCGAGCTGCGCGAGCTCGGCGAGCTGCGCGATGTGGACATGGTCGTCTACGACGAGGACTTCGACTACGACGAGGCCTCGCGCGCCGCGGTCGCGAGCAACAAGCAGGTCATGGTGATCGACCGCGTGCTCCAGTCGTGGCGTCAGCGGCCCGGCGTCAACAACGCCGGCGGTGAGGCATCGCGCCGACTGCACCTGCACTTCTGGGCGAAGCCCGTCGAGGTGAGGACCGACGACACCGGCCGCGTCGCGGCCCTCGTGTACGAGCGCACGCGCCCCGACGCCGAGGGCGGCGTGGTCGGCACCGGCGAGCTGCGCGAGGTGCCCATCCAGCAGCTCTACCGGGCGGTGGGCTACTTCGGATCGCCGCTTCCGGGCGTCCCGTTCGACAAGAAGCACGGCGTGATCCCGAACCACGAGGGCCAGGTGCTGCACAAGGACTCGAACGAGCGCGTCTCGGGCGTCTACGCCACGGGCTGGATCAAGCGCGGCCCGGTGGGTCTCATCGGTCACACCAAGTCCGACGCGATGGAGACCATCAGCCACCTCATCAACGACCAGGCGTCGTGGTGGCAGCCGGCCGACCCCTCCGCCGAGGCGATCCCGGCGCTGCTGGAGTCCCGCGGAGTGCGCTGGACCGACCTCGACGGCTGGCACCGCCTCGACGAGCACGAGGTCGCGCTCGGCGCACCCGAGCGTGCCCGCATCAAGGTCGTCGACCGCGAGGAGATGGTGCGGGTCTCGCGCGGCGAGTGACGTGCTCCGGCCGCACCACGGGCGCGCTCCCGGCCCGTCGATAGGCTGAGGCCATGGCGGGTACGTGGGTCGAGGACATCCTGGGGCCGGGATTCGCGCAGCAGACGCTCGCGCTCGGTTCCGCGGCGGCCGGTCCGGCGACGCTCGTGCGCTCCCGGCCGCGGATGCCGTGGCTTCGACCGTTGACGGGCGTCGACGTGCTGTACGTCCACGGATGGTCGGACTACTTCTTCCAGACCGGGCTGGCCCGGCTGTGGACCGGACTCGGCGCCCGGTTCTACGCCCTCGACCTGCACGGCTACGGGCGGAGCCTGCGACCGGGCCAGACGCCCGGCTACGTCGCCGCCCTCGAGGACTACGACGACGACATCTCGGCGGCGCTGGCCGCGATGGGCCACCCGCGGTCGGGCAGACGCCTGGTGCTGATGGGGCACTCCACGGGCGGGCTGACGCTCAGCCTGTGGGCCGCGCGGCATCCCGGCGTCGCGAGCGCGGTGGTGCTCAACAGTCCCTGGCTCGAGCTGCAGACCGGTGCGATCGGGCGGCAGGCGATCGCCCCGCTCATCGAGATGCGGGCACGTTTCGATCCGCTCGGCGCTCACCCGGTCGTCGATCTCGGGTTCTACACGCGGGCGCAGCGCGAGCTCGGAACGCTTCCCGACAGCCCGGACGGCTGGCGCCCGGAGCGCGGCTTCCCGACCCACCCGGGGTGGTTGGCCGCCATCACACGGGGACACGCGGTGATCGCGGCGGGGGTGGCGATCGACGCCCCGGTGCTCACGCTGCTGTCGACCGGATCGACCGCTCCGCTGCAGTGGAGCGCGCAGATGACCTCGACGGACAGCGTCCTCGTGGTCGACGACATCGCTCGCGCGGCACCTCGCCTCGGCCCGCTCGTGACCGTCGCACGGATCGAGGGCGCGATCCACGACGTGTTCCTCTCGGCTCCCGGACCGAGGGATGCCGCATACGTCGCGCTCCGGCGGTGGCTGCTCTCCGGCGCGGTCTCCTGATCAGGGCGTCGGCGACGGCGTCGGAGAGGGTGTCGGCGTGGGGATCGGCGACGGCGCAGCCGCGGGCTGACCGAGCAGATTCGGGTGCGTGAGACGCCACCAGCCGCTGGGTGGATCGATCGTCCCGCGCACCGCGACCGCGGCGACGGCGCTGCGGCCGCCCGAGGCCCAGGTCGCGACGCCGACCTCCTGTCCGTCGGCCCCGGTCGGCGGCGTCGTGACGGAGACCGTTGCGGTGATCGGGGTGTCGGACCACGTCATGAGGCTCTTGTCGTGCGCGAGCACGAGCTGAGCCGATCCGCCCCACGGACTCGTCACGACGCCGACGGGGGTCCCGCCTTTGGCGACGGAGATCACGTGGACCCCGGCCGCGAGGCTGCCCAGCGCCCGCGAGACGTCGGCATCCACCTGCTCGCGCGACTGCCCGTCGAGGGAGACGCCGACGATCTTCACCGGCTCGCTCAGGCCGATGTTCACGGATGCCGAGTAGAGAAGCGCGAACGTGCCGGGGCCGTTGTTGCCGGTCTTCAGCCCGGTGATCCCGTTGTGGCCGAGCAGATCGTTCGTGTTGGAGACCGTCCCGACACCCGGGACCGTCGCGGAGGTCATCGACGTGATGCGGGCGAGCGCGGGGTTGGCGGCGGCGAGCTGACCGATCGCGAGCAGGTCGCTCGGTGTGCTGGCGTTGCGGGAGTCCACACCGGTCGGCTCGACGATGGTCGTGCCGTTCAGCTGATGTGCGGAGAGCCACGCGCGGGTCGCCGACAGGTACGCCGATCGTGACCCGAAGGCCCACCTCGACACGGCATCCGCATAGTTGCTCGCCGACGGCAGGAGCATCGTGATGAGGGCGTCGCGCAGCGACATCGAGCTGCCGGTCGGCATCGGCTCGATGGTCGCGTCGAGCACGTAGTACTGGTCGTAGAGGTCGTGGGCGGCCTTGTCGAACGTGAGCGTGGGGCCGGGGTCGTCGGCGCTCTGCAGCGGATGTGCGTCGAGGACGACGAGCGCCGTGATGAGCTTGCTGATGCTCGCGATCGGGCGGGGCTCGTCGTTGCCGCTGACGGCGTGCAGCCCGTCCGCGCCGACATCGGCGCCCCCGCCGGACACGGCGATCGCCGCG
>CANSLE010000132.1 GCA_947647645.1 uncultured Microbacterium sp. | reverse complement strand
CGGGCATCGGTGGGCGAGATCGCCCGCACCCTCTCGGCCGATTCCGACCACGGTCGGAATGATCGCCTCTGGCCCGGCGATCCGCGCCAGTTCCACGACGCCCCGTACGCGCTCGGCTTCGGCGCGCTCGGCGTGGGAGCCGCATTGGCGGATGCCGGCGTGCCGCTCACGGAGGCGCAGCGGGACTGGATCTGCGATGCCCTCACGGGTGACCTGTCACCGGAGCCGATCGGGTTGTGGGGCGGCTTGGCGGGGGCGGTGTGGGGATGCCGGGCCGTCGGGATGCCGGAGATCGCCGACAGTCTGGTCGAGGAGCTCGTGGGGCGCGAGTGGCGCCATCTGGATGAGACACTGGCCGGCGGGATCGCCGGCGTCGCGCTGACGCTGCTCTCCGCCGCCGATCGGCATCCGGGGGCGGCGAGGGCGGCGTGCGAGATGGGCAACGAGCTGAGTGTCCGCCTGGACGCCACCGCGCCCCGCGATCGCGTGGCCACGAACCGCGGCGGGCTCTTCGCGGGCGCGAGCGGCACGGCGCTGGCCGCGCTCCGCCTCTACGAGACGTTCGGCGAGCGGCGGTTCCTCGACCTCGCCGAACGTGCGCTCGATCTCGACCTCGCGACCCTCGTGGCGGCCGCAGACGGCTCGCTCTATGTCAACGAGGGGTGGCGGATGGTCCCCTACCTGGGGTACGGCTCGGCCGGGATCGGCCTCGTGCTCGCGCAGTTTCTGGATCTCAGCTCCGGCACGTCGCGCCACCATGCCGCTCTGGAGGGTGTGCTCGCGGCGGCGATGGGGCCGTTCAGCGTGCAAGCGGGACTGCTGCACGGTCGCGCGGGTCTGATCCACGTGCTGGCGGAGACGGACCGACTCGGCTTCGGCTCCCCCCGCGCCCGTCGCGCCCGCGAGCGGCACATCGAGGCGCTCGACCTGCACGCCGTCCGCGGGGACGGGGGCGCGGTGCGTTTCGCCGGAGATGGTCTGCTGCGCGCGTCGTGCGACCTCGCGTCGGGTGCGGCGGGCGTGCTCGTCGCACTCCGCAGCGACGAGGGCACGCCGAGCGGAGTGGGGACACGCACGGGAGCGCTGGGGTTCCTGCGGCCGTTCGGCCCCCGACCCCGGCGCCCTGAACGGGCGGGAGAAGGGGGTGAGGGAGATGGGGTTTCTTCTCTCGTTGCAGGTGCTGGAGAGTGCCGATGACGACACTCGAGGCGCCGCTCTCGCGAGCAGCTTCAGTGCCGCCTGCGGCATCAACAGCCACGTATCCGCGCTGTGCTGACGGCAACAGAGCGGACGTTGAGTACGGTCGTGACATGCATGCGAGCACGACGACCCGTCCCGCCTCCGGCGACCGTGAGGCGGCGCGCGACCGACGCTACGCCCTACTGACCTCGCCTACCGCCGCGGCGGTGTTCGCACTGACGATCTTCCTCACGACGGTGATCCAGGCGCTGTGGAACCCTGTGCTCGCGATCATCGACGGGGTGGAGGACTGGGGACTGCGCGCCCCCGCGCCGTTGTCCGTCGCGTTCGTCGTCATCGGCTGTCTCCTGCAGGCCGCCGCGTTCGTCGTCTCCGACCGCGCGCCGCGAGTGACGGTCTTCCTCGTCGTGGCGGTCTATGTGATGCTCGCTGCGGTCCTGCAGGTGCCGACCTGGGTGCAGGCCATGTACGTCGTCATCGCGGCGAGCCTGTTCCTGCTCGCGACTCGCCTCGGCGCCGGACGCGCCGTCCTGTGGGCGGTCGGCGTCATCCTGGTGTGCACGGGGACGCTCTTCGTCAGCCTGAGCACCTCAGTGATGAGTCCGGTCGATGCCGCGACCTACATCGCGCGGGAGCTGCCCGCTCTCGCGGCGCCGATTGCGGCGGGAACGGCGCTGGGTCTCTGGTGGCAGGCGCAGGTGCGGCGCGTGGAGCGGGCGCGCGAAGAGGCCGCTCTCGCCGAGCAGGAGCACGATCGTCGCGTCGATGAGGCGCAGCGCGCCGAGCGCACTCGCATCGCGCAGGAGCTGCACGACGTCGCCGGGCAACACCTCGCCGGCCTCATCGCCCTCGCGGAGGCGGCGGGCACACTCGTCGACACGCAGCCGGCACGCGCGCTCGCCCTCGTCGCCGAGGTGAAGAACGAGGGGCGATTCGCCGCCGCGAGCGTGACCGGCGCGCTGTCCGATCTGCGCGCGACGGGCACGGAGCCCCCGCAGCGGACGGCGGACCTCCGTCGGGCAACCGAGCTGGCCGACTACTGGCGGCGCCTCGGCATGCCGGTGCGGATCCACGTCGACGGTGACGTCGACGACATCCCTGTGGTGGTGTCCAGCACGGCATACCGATCGCTCCAGGAGGCACTCACCAATGTCGCCAAGCACGCCTCCCGCGCACCGACGGACATACGGATCGTGGTGGGATCTGCGCTGGAGATGAGCGTCGAGAACACCGCACCGACATCCACGCGCACCTCGCCGGACCCCGTCGGGCTGGGGTGGGGGCTGGAGGGCATGCGCGAGCGGGCGCTGCTGCTGAGGGGGACGCTCACGGCGGGACCGACCCGCGGCGGCGGCTGGATCGTCGACCTCCGCATCCCGCTCGCGGACGGCTCGTCCCGGACGGCGGACCGATGACGACACCTCCTCCCCGCACCCGCGTCCTCATCGCCGATGACAACCGCGCCGTCCGGCTGGGCATGCGGCTCCAACTCGACACGGTGGCCGACATCGTCGTGGTCGGGGAGGCGGGTAACGGGGCGGACGCGTTGACGGCCGTGCGCACCGAGCGTCCTGACGTCGTGCTCATGGACCTGCAGATGCCGGGAATCGACGGCATCGAGGCCACGCGGCGGCTCTCGGCTTCGGACGACGGGCACCGGACCGCGGTGATCGTCATGACGAGCTTCGCCGTCGACGACTATGTCCGTGCCGCGCTCGACGCGGGCGCCATCGGCTATCTGCTGAAGACCCACGACTCGCATCGGCTCGTGGATGCGATCCGGGCGGCATCCCGAGGCGAAGCGATCGTCTCCTCGCGCATGCTCGCCCCGGTGCTGCGGGAGTTCGCCCGCCGCGGCCGCATCGTCGATCCGCACGCGTCGAGTCCGGCGCTGACCCCCGCCGAGCTGCGCGTGGCATCGCTGCTGGCACGAGGGTTCACGAGGAACGAGGAGATCGCCGCGCGACTGCACGTCTCGGCGCACACGGTCCGCTCCCAGCTGCAGTCCGCGATGCGCAAGACGGGGCATTCCGATCGCACGCAGCTCGCATTGTGGGCGGTGCGCCAGCGTCTCGATCTGGAGGACGTCTGAGTCGACCGCGCTAACGACGCAGGGGCGCCGCCGACGGGTCCGGTCGCGGCACGCCGGCAGGGGATGCCATCGCGGCCGGATCGTCACGGTGCACCCGGTCGTGGCGCGGGGTCAGCGCGAGCGCGGCGACCGGCGTCATCCCGACGAGCGCGAAGGTCAGCGGGTAGCCGACGACGGTGATCAGCGCCCCGACAAGCGGGCCGACGGCGGATGCCGCGAGGAACTGGCCCGTGTTCTGGATGCCGAGGGCGCGACCCGACCAGAACGGGCCGGCCGCCTCCGCGACCGACGTGTACGCGAGCCCGTTGTCGGCGACGGCGATCGTCGAGGCGATCACGAACAGCGCGGCGGCCGCGGCGTCGGCGTGCAACCATGCGGCGACGGCGAGCAGCACCATCGCCACCGTCCCGGCCGCCGCCACCGCCCGCAGGAGTCCGACACGGCTGTCGAGGCGATCACTGAGATGGCCGACCACGATCCGCCCCGCAGCGCCCGCGAACTGCGACGACGCGACGACGACGCCCGCGGGAGTGGGCGCCCAGCCCATCGCCGCCACCAGCCAGACGAGGCCGAACATCGACAGCGCGAACTGGGGGACGACCAGCAGCGCCGAGACCAGATGGATGCGAAGCAGGAACGCGTCGCGGCGATACGGACTCGCCGCGGCATCCGTCCCGCGCACCGGCGCGGCGGGACGCGGCGGGTTGCGGATGCCGGCGGCGCACAGGCCCGCCAGGATCAGCGTGACGACGCCGGCGAGCGCGAACGGCGCGGTCGTCCCGGCGCTCGCGGCGAGCGGAGGGACGACGAGCGCGGCGACGGCGACGCCGAGGGGCTGCGACATCTGGCGGATCCCCATGGCCAGTCCCCGGCGCTGCTTCGGGAACCAGCCGATCACCACCCGGCCGCTCGCGGCATTGGTGCTCGCAGACGCGCCCCCGGCGAGGACCAGGAGGATGCCGAGACCGAGGTCGCCGTCCATCGGGACGGTGGCGAACGCGAACACCGCCGTGAGCGCCAGTCCCCCGGCGATGATCCAGCGTTCCCCGTAGCGGTCGGCGAGCAGGCCCCAGAGCACGAGGGTGCAGACCATGCCGAAGGTCGGCGCGGCGGCGAGCAGGCCCGCCTGAGCGAGCGGCATGCCGTGCTCGGCATGAAAGAGCGGGATGAGGTAGGCCGGCGCGGAGACCAGCAGCGTTCCGGCAGCCTGGGCGGCGACGCCCAGCGCCAGCATGCCCCAGGCCCGCGGAGGGGTGGCGATCGACGTGCTCATGCGGCGAACCCCTCCTTTCGTGTACCGTGATGGTATACCACCGTGGTACACCTCAGGAGTCATCGTGACGGGCAGCGCGAGCGCATACGACCGGCTGCGCGCCGGCATCCTCTCTCTCGAGCTGCTCCCCGGCGAGGGGCTGAGTGAGCGAGGACTGGAATCGCTCCTGGGCGCGTCGCGGACACCGATCCGCGCGGCGCTGATGCGACTCGAGAACGAGGGCCTCACTCAGCGCGAGGGGAGAGGATGGCGCGTCGCTCCGATCGATCTGAGCGAGGTCCGTGCCGTGATGGAGTTCCGCGAGACGATCGAAGTCGCCGTGGTCACCCACGCCGTCGCCCGCGCCGACGACGCGGAACTGGACGCCGTCGCCGCGATCGCCCGCGCCGGGCGCGATCACGACGACGCCGACACCGTGCTCCGCGACGGGAGCGACTTCCACCTCGCCCTCGCGCGGCTGTCGGGCAACCCGTTCCTCGTGGATGCGATGGACAACGCACTGACCCGCCTGGCGCGCACGCGATGGCTCGAGGTACGCAGTCCGGCATCGCGGGCGCAGGCCGCTGCCGAGCACCTGGACATCGTCGCGGCGGTGATCGCGCGGGATGCCGAGCGCGCGCGATCACTGGTCGAGACGCACAGTCGCGGGACGCGCGATCGGCTCCTCGCCTCGCTCGCCGACGAACGGATGCGCCTGCGCGGCCACGGCCTGTCGATCGTGGAGACAGCCGTGTAAGCCCCCTGTCGTCCGCACAGAGGAAGACGTGCCATTCCACAGAGATGAGCGCCGATCTTTCTCCCTTCGAACTCATCAGCGGGATGATCTTGAGCGACGAGGTCTACACCCGGATCGGTGCGGCGATCGCCGATGGCACCATGGAACGGTACACACGCGTCACGAGTCAGAGGGAGTCGATCGATGACGAACAGTGCAGCACGCCGCTCACCCCGCAGAAGCGCCTTGTCCCGGGCGATCATCGCCGTGTCCACGGCGATCGCGGAGATCGTCGGGAGGCTCGCCAGATCCGCCTCCGGACGCTACTGACCATAGGGGAGCCGAGTTCGAAGGACTACCTTCTGCCCAGAACGCCGCGATTAACGGTCGAATGGCCAGTCCACCGCGTGCAAGTACGGCACCGCCACCACCTGGTCGGCGTCTTCGTAGACCACGCGGCCAGGATCGGCGGTAAGAAGCTGGACCCAACGAATGTGATACCGATCGAGCATCTCCAGGTATCCCTGTGTGAACGCGATGAGATCCTCGGCTGAGTCTTTGAACCAGGCGCGTGCTCCGGGGTTTACGGCGGGATCATAACAGTGAACATCCAGCTGTGCCGGGTCGGCATAACTCCGATGGGCGACCTCATTCGACGCGCGGACCCACGCGAGGTCATCACTGGTCAACATGGATGCGCTCGCGAGTCCGTTGACTAGCGCAAAGACGCCCGGGTACTCGCCTCTCCGGTTGGCGACGCCACTCTGAAAGCGCACGAATCTGGTCACGCGTCCACCATAGACAAGCCACGCAACGGCACCCTTCTCCCCGTACTACGGCTCCCCACCGGCTTCGCATGATCCTCGCGGTCCAAACCGAATAGACCGATGAGCTGTTCGAGGCGTCCACGGACGGGTCTGCCGTACTGGGAGGTGACATCTGAGCGGGGTCGCCTGGGAGGGGATGTCATTGTGCCCCGCCCCCTCTCTGAGCGAGTTCCGTGACGACGTCGTGCGCGTCGCCGGGGATCGCAAATCCGACGTGACGATCGAGCAGATCGCGATGGACTTCGGTGGCCACCAGGTGACCCCACGAAAATGGATGCGGCGTACCGCGCTCGAGGAGGCCACGAAGCGGATCCAGCTGCTCGAGCAGGAGGTCGAGGTGCTGCGACCTCGCCGGCCTCTTCACGAAGCCGGAACCGCCGCCCGCCGCGCCGGGATAGAGGCGGAAGACTCCACCCGTGTCCCGCCTTACGAGAATTACACCAGCCTCCAATCTGCAAGCTCCCGCACCGGCTGGTTCTCCGCCCGCGTCCTGCCACCCGCGAAAGCCATCACCAACGCCGACGGGTTTATCGCCAAGGCGGAGGCTCGCTACGGAGCACCCCTGCCGACGCCTGTGACTTGCTCCGATAGATGACGCGTTCTTCGCGACGGTGAATGTCGCGTC
>CANSLE010000131.1 GCA_947647645.1 uncultured Microbacterium sp. | reverse complement strand
GTCGACGATGCGCTCGCGCGTCGCGGCGGCGCTGCGCGCCCGCAGCGGTGCGCTCGTGCTCGTCATCGCGGCCTCCTGCGCTCAACCCTAACGCGGGGCTCTGCGAGGCTCCGCGGCGGCACCGCGGTCCTCGCGGCCCGGGAGATTCGGTTACCACGCGGTCTGGTTTGGTGTACGGTGTCTCTCGAGACCCGCATCTCACTCTCACATCGCCGTGAAAGGAACTCCCATGACAGAGTTGTCAGCCGCTGCGAACGCGGCGGCCGTCGGAACGACGGGCATCAAGACCCCCGGAACCACGCCTTCGACCACGCCCCGCGGATACGCGCTCGGCCTCGCCTCCGTGAACTTCGGCGTCTACCTCGCCCTCCTCACGCCCGTGATGGTCTCGCTGGCTTTCAAGATCCAACACATCTCGCCGGACGCCGCCGCCGCGACGGGCAACCTCGGTCTCGTCCTCGGCGTAGGCGCCCTGTTCGCTCTCGTCGCCAACCCGCTGGCCGGTCGCCTCTCCGATCGCACGACGTCGCGCTGGGGCATGCGCCGTCCGTGGATCCTCGGCGGCGCCCTCGTCGGCCTCGGCGCCTTCGCGCTCATCGGCGCGGCGACCTCGGTCTGGGTCGTCCTCGTCGGGTGGTGCCTCGCGCAGACCGCGATGAACGCCCTGCTGGCCGCGGCCAACGCGACACTGCCCGACCAGGTGCCGGTCGCGCGCCGCGGCGCGGTCTCGGGGATCGTGGGGATCACGACGCCCCTCGGCATCCTCGGCGGCAGCTTCCTCATGAACTTCATCGCCGAGGACTTCCTGCGCTTCATCGTGCCGGCGCTCATCTCGACCGCGCTCGTCATCGTGTTCGTCGTCACGTTGAAGGACCGCGTGCGCACTGAGAAGCCCGCCGATCGCTTCACGATCGGGCAGTTCTTCGGCTCGTTCGTCTTCAACCCCGCCGCTCACCCCGACTTCGGCTGGACGTGGCTCACCAAGTTCTTCGTGATGTTCGGGTACGCCGGCATTGCGACGTTCCTGCCGTTCTACCTGGTCGAGAAGTTCGGACTCGACGAGCAGGGTGCGATCGGCACGATCCTGCTCGCCAACCTGGCCTCGATGGCGGCGATGATGATCTCCAGCCCGCTGGGCGGCATCCTCTCCGACCGCGTCGGCAAGCGGCGTCCCTTCGTCGCGATCGCCGGCGGCATCATGGTGGTCGGGCTCGTGCTGCTGGCGTTCGCCCCCAGCATCCCCGTCCTCATCGTGGCTCAGGCCATCATCGGATTCGGGGCCGGGTCGTTCTTCTCCGTCGACCTCGCTCTCGCGACCCAGGTGCTGCCCAACCCCGACGATGTGGCGAAGGACCTCGGCGTGCTCAACATCGCCAACGCGCTGCCCCAGTCGATCGCCCCGGCCATCGCACCGGCGATCATCGCGCTCGGCGCGACGACCCCGCTCGGCGGCTACACCACCTACTACCTCTTCGGCGCGCTGGTCGCCCTCGCCGGCGCCGTCCTCGTCTACCGCATCAAGGGAGTGAAATGACCACCGACACCACGACCGCGACCACGGCTCGCGCCGCGAGCGAGCGTCCCTGGCTCGACGCCGAGCTTCCTTTCGACGAGCGCGTCGAGCTGCTGCTGGGCGAGATGACCGTCGAGGAGAAGGCGGGGCTCTTCTTCCAGACGATGATCGCGATGGGTGCCGAAGGCACGCTCTCCGACGGCGACCCCGCCTTCGGCCTGCCCTCGACCGACGAGTACGTGCGCGAGCGGCACATGACGCACTTCAACCTCCTCGGCGTCGGGCCGACGGCGGGGGAGATCGCGCGGTGGCACAACCGGCTGCAGGAGCTGGCGGCGTCCACGCGTCTCGGCATCCCGGTGACGATCTCCACCGACCCGCGCCACTCCTTCACGGAGAACCCCGGCACGGCGATGCTGTCGGGACCGTTCTCGCAGTGGCCCGACGCGCTGGGGCTCGCGGCGACCCGCGACGAGGAGCTCGTGCGCAGCTTCGGCGACGTCGCGAGGCGGGAGTACACGGCCGTCGGCATCCGCGTGGCCCTGCATCCGCAGGTCGACCTCGCGACCGAACCGCGCTGGGCGCGTCAGCTGCAGACCTTCGGGGAGGATGCCGAGCTGTCCGCGCGGCTGGGAGCCGCCTACATCCGCGGCTTCCAGGGCGACACGATCGGACCCGACTCCGTCTCGGCCATGGTCAAGCACTTCCCCGGCGGCGGTCCGCAGAAGGACGGCGAGGACCCCCACTTCGCCTACGGACGCGAGCAGGTGTATCCCGGCGACGCGTTCGAACTGCACCTGAAGCCCTTCGAGGCGGCGTTCGAGGCCGGCGTGCGCCAGGTCATGCCCTACTACGGCATGCCCGTCGGCACGGCGTACGAGGAGGTGGGCTTCGGGTTCAACAAGAGCGTGCTCACGGGGCTCCTGCGTGAGCGGTTCGCGTTCGACGGCATCGTGTGCACGGATTGGGGCCTGATCACCGACAGCGAGATCCTCGGCACGCCGTTCCCGGCCCGCGCCTGGGGCGTCGAGCACTTGACGCCCGCGGAGCGGATGGCGAAGATCCTGGATGCCGGGGCCGACCAGTTCGGCGGCGAGCGGTGCACCGAGATCCTCCTACAGCTGGTGGCGGACGGGGCGGTGTCCGAGGAGCGGCTGGACGTGTCCGCGCGGCGCCTGCTGCGCGAGAAGTTCGTGCTCGGGTTGTTCGACGACCCGTACGTGGACGTCGACGCCGCGGACCGGATCGTGGGGTCGGACGCCTTCCGGGCGGCCGGCGAGGCGGCGCAGCGCGCCTCGATCGCGGTACTCGCCGCGACCGACGCGGTGCCTTTCGCCCCCGGACTGAAGCTGTACGTCGAAGGCGTCGACGAGGACGCCGCGTCCGCGTACGGCGAGCTCGTCGCGACGCCGGAGGACGCCGATCTCGCGATCCTGCGGCTGCAGGCGCCGCACGAGGAGCGCGGCTCGGCGTTCGAGAACTTCTTCCACGCCGGCTCGCTCGACTTCCCGGCCGAGGTCGTCGCTCACGTCGCCGAGGTCGCGGCGGCGGTGCCGACCGTGGTCGACGTGTTCCTCGACCGGCCGGCGATCCTCACGCCGATCGTCGAGCTGGGCGTCGCCGTGACGGGCAACTGGGGCGCGAGCTCCGCCGCGCTGCTGGATGTCCTCTCGGGGCAGGCCGTCGCCCGCGGACGCCTCCCCTTCGACCTGCCGCGGTCCATGGCGGCCGTCGAGGCGTCGCGTCCCGACGTGCCGTTCGACACGGCCGACCCGTTGTTCCGCTTCGGCCACGGCCTCGAGCTCTGACCCCGCACTGCTGTTCGCCTGATCGGGGGAGGGCGACAGAATCGGATGCCGCTGCGCGGTGCGACAGGTGAGACTGAGTCTCACGAAGTATGGGTGTGGGTTCCATACAGGTCCGGATGCCGCGACGGTCGCGAGCGTTGTGGAGAGCCCGCAACGGGTTTGCGGCGGTGTTGTAGCCCTCCTACCGTCGAGACTGAGTTCTGCTGTCCGCCGTCGAAAGGTGCCCCGATGACCGACGCCGTCGTCCGTCCGAACAAGCCCGCCACGAACAAGCGCACCCCCGCCGGCGGCGCGCCGACAGCCGCGCACAGCGCCGATGAGGCGCACGAGCCCCGCATCCACATCGATACGGTCACCGACCTGCTGCTCGGCACGTGGGCCGAGACGCGTCGCGAAGCGCGCGAGATGATCAAGGACCCCGCGCTCTGGAAGATCGAGGGGTTGTCGGTCGCCGACCACCGGGAGCGCGTGCTCGAGCAGCTGCGCATCCTCGTCGAGAACAACGGCTCGCGCCGCGCGTTCCCGAAGAGGTACGGCGGGCTGGAGGACAACGGCGCCAATCTGGCCGGTTTCATGGAGCTCGTCCTGGCAGACCCGTCGCTGCAGATCAAGTCGGGGGTGCAGTGGGGACTGTTCGGCTCCGCGATCTACCAGCTGGGCACCGAGAAGCACCACGATGCGTGGCTGCGCGACGTCATCGACCTCGAGCTCCCCGGCGCCTTCGCCATGACCGAGATCGGCCACGGTTCCGACGTCGCGGCCATCGGCACGACCGCCACTTACGACCCCGAGACCGAGGAGTTCGTCATCCACACGCCGTTCCGCGGCGCATGGAAGGACTACCTCGGCAACGCCGCGCTGCACGGCCGCGCCGCGACGGTGTTCGCCCAGCTCGTCACCGGCGGGGTCAACTACGGCGTGCACTGCTTCTTCGTCCCCATCCGCGACGAGCACGGGGACATGCTCGCGGGTGTGACGAGCGAGGACGACGGCGTCAAGGGCGGCTTGAACGGCATCGACAACGGTCGGCTCGCCTTCGACCACGTGCGGGTGCCGCGCTTCAACCTGCTGAACCGCTACGGCGATGTCGCCGCCGACGGCACCTACACCTCCGAGATCCCGAGTCCGGGTCGTCGCTTCTTCACGATGCTCGGCGCCCTGGTGCAGGGGCGCGTGTCGCTCGACGGTGCCGCGACCACGGCGACGGCCCTCGCCCTGCACATCGCGATCACCTACGCCGGCCAGCGCCGCCAGTTCGACTCGGGCTCCGGAACCGACGAGGTGGTGCTGCTCGACTACGGCAGACACCAGCGCCGTCTGCTGCCGCGCCTCGCCCAGGTGTACGCGCAGTTCTTCTCCAACGACGAGCTGCTGCGCACCTTCGACGGCGTCTTCAGCGGTCGCACCGACACCCCGGACGAGCGCGAGAACCTCGAGACGCTCGCCGCCGCACTGAAGCCGCTGTCCACCTGGAACGCACTGGACACGGTCCAGGAGTGTCGCGAGGCGTGCGGCGGATCGGGGTTCATGGCCGACAACCGGCTCGTCGGCCTGCATCACGACCTCGACGTGTACGTCACGTTCGAGGGCGACAACAACGTGCTGCTCCAACTCGTCGGCAAGCGCCTGCTCGGCGACTTCGCGAAGCAGTTCACGGGCGCGGATGCCGCCAAGCTCGCATCCTTCGCCGCGAGGCAGACCGCGGGGAAGGTCTTCCACGGCGCGGGCCTGCGTCAGCTCGGCCAGGCCGTCGCCGACTTCGGGTCGACGGCGCGGTCGGTCGAGCTCGGCCTGCGTGCCGAGCAGCAGCACGAACTGCTGGCCGGGCGCGTGCAGCAGATGATCGAGGACATCGCGGGCCGGCTCCGCCCGGCATCCAAGGCGTCGCCGGCCGAGGCCGCGGCGATCTTCAACGCCAACCAGTCCGAGCTCATCGAGGCAGCCCGCGCCCACGGCGAGCTTCTGCAGTGGGAGGCGTTCAGCGACGGCATCGCCGGCATCGCCGACGAGGGCACGGCACAGGTGCTGACGTGGCTGCGCGACCTCTTCGGCCTCCACCTCATCGAGAAGCACCTCGCCTGGTACCTGATCAACGGGCGGCTGTCGGCGCAGCGCGCGGCATCCGTCTCGAAGTACATCGACCGGCTGCTTCGGCGCCTGCGCCCGCACGCGCAGGACCTCGTGGACGCGTTCGGGTTCGAGCCCGAGCACGTGCGCGCTCCGATCGCGTCGGGTGCGGAGCAGGAGCGCCAGGCGGAGGCGCGCGCGTACTACGCCGACCTCGCCGCGTCGGGGGCCGCACCGGTCTCGGAGAAGTCGCTCAAGAAGAAGTAGGCCCGCCGGCGGGGGCGGGCCGACCGCTGTCCTTGCCGACATCGACATCGACATCGAGCGGGCGCTTCGCGCGAGCAGCTCAGGCGCTGTCCGACGCTGCAGCTACCCTGGCGGGGTGGATGATCTGCGTGTGGGCCCGGACGGCATCGCCCGGTGTGGTTGGGTGGGCGACGACGCAGAGTACCGGCGCTACCACGACGAGGAGTGGGGTCGTCCTCTGCACGGCGACCGCGCCCTCTTCGAGAAGATGAGCCTCGAAGGCTTCCAGGCGGGGCTGTCCTGGATCACGATCCTCCGCAAGCGTCCTCGCTTCCGCGAGGTGTTCGCCGGTTTCGAGCCGGAGGTCGTGGCGGAGTTCGATGACGCCGATGTCGAGCGACTCATGGCGGATGCCGGGATCATCCGCAACCGCGCGAAGATCCTCGCCACGATCGGCAACGCCCGCCTCGTGCGCGAGATGGCGCCGGGGACGCTCGACGAGCTCATGTGGTCGTTCGCCCCGCCCCCGCGCACGGCCGCGGCCCGTCCGGTCGCCTTCGCCGACGTGCCGGCCGTGACAGCGGCATCCGACGCACTGTCGAAGGCCCTGCGGAGGGCGGGCTTCCGTTTCGTGGGCTCGACCACGATGTACGCGCTCATGCAGTCGGCCGGGATGGTCGACGATCACCTGCGGGGATGTCACCGCGCGCCCTGACGAGCATGCAGGTCGCGCTCGTGCAGATGTCGACGCCGCTCGGCGACATCCCGCACGCGATGCTGCGGTTCTTCGACACGATCGTCGCCGGTTCGTCCTGGGGTGCGGCCGACGCGGCGTGAGGTTCAGCGGCGGGAGTAGCCCAGCACCTTCACGATGATGCCGCGGCGGCGCAGCTCCGCGATGGCGTGCGTCTCCTCGTCGACCGTGCGCCCGAGCGCGTGCTTGTCGGCCACGACGACGACGTCGCCGGACACGAGACGCCCGAACAGTCGCGTGAGGCGCTCGGACCAGCTCTCTCCCGTCTCCGGGGCAGGATGCCGGAAGCCCTCGATCGGCACGCCGAAGTCGGCCAGGGCGTCGCGCTGCGCGATCACCGACGGCAGGTCGTCTCGCGC
>CANSLE010000130.1 GCA_947647645.1 uncultured Microbacterium sp. | reverse complement strand
ACGGGAGGTCTCGGCGGAGGACGCCGTCGCGCAGGTGCAGGCGCTCGTCGCCGACGGCGTCCGGCTCAAGGAGGCCGCCGCCGAGGTCGCTGCGGCGACCGGGCTGTCCAGCCGCGACCTCTACCAGGCGGTGCTCGCCGCGCGGTGAGGACACCGGTCGAGGCCGCGTCACACGCGACGGCGTGCGCGGTGCGCCCGCCTAGAATCGTCAGGTGAGCACCGGTCAGTCCTTCTACATCACGACGCCGATCTACTACCCGAGCGACCTGCCGCACATCGGTCACGGGTACACGACGGTCGCCGTCGACACGCTCGCGCGCTGGCACCGCCAGGCGGGGGACGACACGTGGATGCTCACCGGCACCGACGAGCACGGGCAGAAGATGCTGCGGGCCGCGGCGGCGAACGGCGTGACGCCGCAGGAGTGGGTCGACAAGCTCGTCACCGAGTCGTGGTTCCCCCTGCTGAGGACGCTGGATGTCGCGAACGACGATTTCATCCGCACGACGCAGCCGCGCCACGAGGAGCGCGTGCAGCAGTTCGTGAAGGCGCTCTACGACCGCGGCTACATCTACGCGGGCGAGTACGAGGCGCTGTACTGCGTGGGTTGCGAGGAGTTCAAGCCGGAGGCGGAGATCGTCGATGGCACCGGCGCGTTCGAGGGCCTCAAGGTCTGCGCCATCCACTCGAAGCCGTTGGAGCTGCTGCAGGAGAAGAACTACTTCTTCAAGCTCAGCGATTTCCAGGACCGCCTGCTCGAGCTCTACAAGGCCGAGCCCGACTTCGTGCGCCCGGAGTCGGCGCGCAACGAGGTCGTCTCGTTCGTGCGGTCGGGCCTCAAGGACCTGTCGATCTCGCGGTCGGCGTTCGACTGGGGCATCACGGTGCCGTGGGACCCGTCGCACGTCATCTACGTGTGGGTCGACGCGCTGCTGAACTACGCCACCGCGGTCGGCTACGGCACCGATCCGGCGCAGTTCGAGCGCCGCTGGCCGGCGTATCACGTGGTCGGCAAGGACATCCTGCGGTTCCACGCCGTCATCTGGCCCGCGATGCTGATGGCGGCCGGGCTGGACGTGCCCCGCGGTGTGTTCGCCCACGGGTGGCTGCTCGTCGGCGGCGAGAAGATGTCGAAGTCGAAGCTGACCGGTATCGCTCCGACGGAGATCACCGACGTGTTCGGGTCGGACGCGTACCGGTTCTACTTCCTGTCGGCGATCGCGTTCGGCCAGGACGGCTCCTTCTCCTGGGAGGACCTGTCGGCGCGCTACCAGGCCGAGCTCGCGAACGGCTTCGGCAACCTCGCGTCGCGCACGACCGCGATGATCGAGAAGTACTTCGAGGGTGTCGTGCCGTCGCCGGCCGCGTACACGGAGGGCGACCTCGGCATCCAGAAGACCGTGGCGGATGCCGCGGCATCCGCCGATGCGGCGATGGAGCGGTTCCGTCCCGACGAGGCGATCGCCGCGATCTGGACGATCGTGGACGCACTCAACGGCTACATCACCGAGAACGCCCCCTGGGCGCTGGCGAAGGACGACGCCCAGCGCGCGCGCCTGGGAACGGTGCTGTACACGGCGGCGGAGGGGCTTCGGGCCCTGGCCGTGCTGCTCAGCCCGGTGATGCCGGTGGCGACGCAGAAGCTGTGGGTCGCGCTCGGGCACGCGGGGCGTCTGCAGGACCAGC
Organism: uncultured Microbacterium sp.; assembly: GCA_947647645.1. GTDB lineage: Bacteria > Actinomycetota > Actinomycetes > Actinomycetales > Microbacteriaceae > Microbacterium. Next base: position 5,164 of record CANSLE010000130.1, on the reverse strand, counting down.
CGCTGCGAGAGGCCGGAAACTGGGGCGTGCTCGTTCCCGGTTCGGGCGTGAACGGGCTCGCTCCGTTGTTCCCGCGCATCGAGCAGTAGGACGCATCGACACGGTGCACGCACCGGTCGACGAGCGAAGCGAGGAGTGGACACGCGATGACCGATCCGTCGACGTATGTGCGGGTGCGCGAGAAGAGCGCGCGCGACGTGTCCTATCCGCCGGCGCCGGACCCGCTGCCGGTCGCGGTGTACGACAACCACACGCATCTGGAGATCGAGGACGGCGAGGGATTGCCGCTCGATGAGCAGATGCGCCGCGCGGCCGCGGTGAATGTCGTCGGCGCGGTGCAGGCCGGCGGCGACATCGAGTCGAGCCGCTGGTCGGCGTGGGCCGCGGCATCCCACCCTCGTGTGCTGGCGGCGGTGGCGATCCATCCCAATGAGGCGCCGACGTATGCCGAGCAGGGCATGCTCGCCGAGGCGATCGCGGTGATCGACGAACTCGCCGCGCAGCCGCGGGTGCGGGCGATCGGGGAGACGGGGCTGGACTTCTTCCGCACCGACGAGGCGGGACGTCCGGCGCAGTTCGAGAGCTTCGAGGCGCACATCGCGCTGGCGAAGAGACACGGCATCGCGATGCAGATCCACGATCGCGACGCGCACGAGGCCGTACTCGAGACGCTGGAGCGGGTCGGTGCCCCCGAGCGGACAGTGTTCCATTGCTTCTCGGGCGATGAGGACATGGCACGCATCGCCGCCGACCGCGGCTATTGGCTGAGCTTCGCCGGGAACATCACGTTCAAGAACGCGCAGAACCTGCGCGACGCGTTGGCGGTCACGCCGCGTGAGCGGATCCTGGTCGAAACGGATGCGCCGTTCCTCACGCCCACGCCGCTGCGCGGTCGGCCGAACGCGCCGTATCTGATCCCGGTGACGGTGCGTTTCATGGCCGCGGAACTGGGGATGCCGCTCGACGAGCTGTGCGCCCAGCTGGCCGCGAACACGCTGGAGGTGTACGGCGCGTTCGAGGACTGATGGGCGCCGACGAGCGCGGGGAACCGGTGGACGCGCCCGGTGCACCCCTCTGACGCACCCACCGTCGCGGGGATGCCGAGTGGCCCGGCGAGGGGTCTTCCACGTCGTGGCCGCGAAGGACCATGCACTGCGCTGGGAGTTCCCGCTGTGCGGGGCGCTCGGCATCGATCTGACTGCGTTCGGGGACCGGTGTGCGCGCGATGCGCGAGATGAGCACGACGGCCAGCGAGACGCAGAGAATCTGTGCGAGGTTCCGAGCGTGGGCATCCTGACGTCGTAAGGGCGGCCTCCGACGTACCTAACTCCTCCTGGATCACGGTGGACCGGAGGCGGATGCCCGGAATATCGGGCGTGGCGCGGGCAGTGTCCGCGATTGTGGAGGAGTTGCGCACTGCGCTGCGCCGCGACCCCAGCCGGACCCGAGACTCAGCGTGTGGTCGCGCCGCGGACGAGCTCGAAGGGCAGCTCGATCGAACGCGGCGTCTGTCCGGCATCGAGCGCGGCGAACATGACCTCGGGCGCCTTCTCCGGGTGCAGGCACAGGTGGGTGATGCCCAGACGGGCGTTCATCTCGCAGTCGATCGTGCAGAGGACCAGCAACTGGAGGTCGCGCGGCATGACCGTCCCGATCTCCTCCAGATGCAGGTAGATCTCGGGCCCCTCCTCGCAGTATGCGAAGACGGCGTCGACCGCCGCGTCCCGCAGCTCGTGCAGCGCGGGCACGAGCCGACGGCGCCCGGCATCCACCCGGGCCACCAGCGGCGTGCGCCCGTTGACGGCGCTCCAGGCGAGGTACGCGCTCTCGCCGAGCTGGTCGCGGGGGACTTCGCTCTCGTCGACGAGGAAGCCGATGCGCTGCGCCCCCGCCTCCGCGAGGTGCGCCAGACCTGCGCGGACGGCTGCGGCGTAGCCGGTGCGGATCGTCAGCACGCCGCCGGGGACGGTGAGGTCGTTCGCCGCGACGGGGATGCCGGCGGCCACCGCGTCGCGCAGGATCGTTCGATCATCGGCGGGATCCGGGAAGTACAGCGCGTCGATCTGCGCGCCCGAGAGGAGGTCGGGACGGCTGTCGGGCAGGACCGTGACCGTGAAGCCGCGCGTCGCGCCCGCGTCGACGAGCGCGTCGAGCTGTCGCGCCCGCTGCAGCGCACGTCGACCGTCCTGCAGCGAGTTCGCCGCCATCACGAAGCCGATCGACATCGTGCGGCCGCTGCGCAGCGCGCTCGCATGCTTGTTGGGCGCGTAGCCCAGCTCGGACGCCACCGCCTTGATGCGCTCGCGCGTCTGCGCGCTGAGGTTGCCGCGGCCGTTGAGAGCCTGGCTGATCGCCGCCGTCGACACCCCCGCCCGCGCGGCGACGTCGCGGAGCGTGACGCGTGTCATCCGCGGCCGCCGACGCCGCTGCTGTCGTTGTCGGCGCCGCCGGAGACGCCGGTCCCCGCGTGTGCAACGGCTCCCGTCGGGAAGACGGTGTCGACGGCGGTCCTCCAAGCGGTGCCCGACCCGGCGGCGGCGAGCGTGTGCCCCTGCGAGATGAGGCCGTGCAGCAACGCGCCGGAGAAGTGGCGGAGAGCGGCTTCCGTCTCGGCGCCGGCTCCGCGCGAGCGCGCCCGCTCGATCTCCCGGTCGAGCACCGCCTGCACGTGAGTGCGCATGTGGACGACGGCCGGCGCCACGTCGTGCACACGCCGGGCCATCGCGTGGCGCTGCGCCGCGGTCTGCACGATGAGGCGCGCCTCGCCGATGGTGGCGAACTCGTCGATCGGCGCGTGGACGCGGATCGTGTCGAGGTCGAGCAGTTCGATCTCCGGAAGCGATCGCAGGCCCGGATCGACGTTTCGCGGCATCCCCAGGTCGATGATCAGCTGCGGTGTCGTGACGCCCGCGCGTGCGGCGCCGTGGTTCTCGACGTCGAGCGCGTAGGTGTCGGTGGTCGTCGTGCAGGTGACGACGACGTCGGCGTGCGCCGCCTCGGCGGCGAAGTCCTCGGCGGCGACGGGGGTCAGGTGCTCGCGCTTCGCGAAGCGGTCCCGTCCCGACCGCGAGTGCACGCGGATGTCCACCGCGCCGACGTCGCGCAGGGCTGCCAGGGATGCCGCGGCGTAGCGCCCCGTACCGACGAGCAGGACCCGGGCGCCCTCCCACGACCCGACGCGCGATCCCGCCAGCTCGACGGCCAGGCGCACGAGCGATCGGCCGGACTCGCCGAGCTTCGTCGAGTTCTTGACCGCGCGCGACGTCTCGGTCGCGCGCTGGAACAGGTGCTCGAGGGGAGCGGTCGTCACGCCCTCCCGTCGCGCGGCGTCGAGGGCGCGACGCACCTGACCGGCGATCTCGTCCTCCCCGACGGCGACGGAATCGAGACCGGAGGCCACCGAGAAGAGGTGCTGCGCCACGTGGTTGCCGTGCGCGAACTCGACCGTCTCGCGGACGTCCCGGAACGGGAGCGCCGACAGATCGGCGAGGCGCTCCATCGCGGCATCCATCGCCGGCAGGGGGGACGCGTCCTCGGGACCGTCGGCCAGATCGAAGTACGCCTCGAAACGGTTGCACGTCGCCAGGACGACCGCTCCGCGAATGCTCTCGTGCGCGGCGGTCAGATCGGTCGCGACCGCGTCTCCGACGACCGACAGCCGCTCCAACGCCTCGAGGGGGGTGGTGCGCTGATGGGCGGAGAGGCAGACGAGCACGCGGGTCCAGTCGTGGATCGAACGGAAGGGAACGAGGTTAGTATAACGATTAACGCCTCCGTCACTCCGTCCCACCGGGAGCATCATCATCACCTCCGCCATTGCCGCTGCGCACCCCCTGACCGCGCACGGCACCTCTACGTCAGGTCTGGTCCGTGCCCTGCGCGGCGATCGTCCGGACATCACGCCCGTCTGGTTCATGCGACAGGCCGGTCGCTCCCTGCCCGAGTACCGGGCGCTGCGCGCGACGGGCACGATGCTCGACGCCTGCCTGACCCCCGAACTCGCGAGCGAGATCACGATGCAGCCGGTGCGGCGCCACGGTGTGGATGCCGCGGTCTTCTTCAGCGACATCATCGTGCCGCTGCACCTCGTCGGCGTGGAGGTCGAGATCGCGGCCGGCCGCGGCCCCGTCTTCCGTCACCCGGTCCGAACGGCGGCGGAGATCGCCGAGCTCGTGCGGATCGATCCGGCCCTGGTGGAGGAGCGCGGCGACGCGGTCATCGAGGCCGTGCAGCGCACCGTCGCCATGCTGGCGGAGGAGGGCGAGCGCCGCGGCGAGACGCTTCCGCTCATCGGCTTCGCCGGCGCGCCGTTCACCCTGGCGGCCTACCTCGTCGAGGGCGGCCCGTCCAAGGACCACCTCGGTGCCCGAAGCCTCATCCACTCCGACCCCGCGGCCTGGGCCGACCTCACCGCCTGGCTCGCCGATGTCACCGGACGTTTCCTCGCGCTGCAGGTTCGTGCCGGCGCCAGCGCGGCGCAGCTGTTCGACTCGTGGGCGGGCGCGCTCGCCCCGGTCGACTACCGGCGCGCGGTGCTCCCGGCATCCGCCGCGGCCCTGGAGCCCGTCCGCGCCCTGCGCAGCGAGGGCCTCGACGTGCCGCTCATCCACTTCGGCGTCGGTACCGGCGAGATCCTCTTCGACATGGCCTCGATCGGGGTCGATGCGCTCGGCGTCGACTACCGCGTCGACCTCGACGACGCCGTGGCCCGCATCGGTCGCGACGTCACCGTGCAGGGGAACCTCGATCCCGCCCTGCTGTTCGCGCCCGAGGACGTGCGGCGCCGTGCCGCGCACGCCGCCCTCGATGCCGGGCTCGCCGCGCGCGCCCACGTGTTCAACCTCGGCCACGGCGTGCCGATGAACACCGACCCCGCGGTCCTCACGGACCTCGTGCGCACGGTGCACGACTGGCGCGCGCCCGCGGAGTCCGCACGGTGACGAGCGCCCGCGACCACGGTCCGCACCACGGAACCGATGCCGACGTCATCGTCGTCGGCGCCGGCATGGGCGGTCTCGTCGTGGCGCACGACCTCGCCCGTGCCGGTCATCGCGTGATCGTCGTCGACGCGGACTCCGCGGTGGGCGGTCTTCTGCGGCGGGGCACGCTCGCCGGCGTCGACATCGACCTCGGCGCGGAGTCGTTCGCGACCCGCACCGACGCC
>CANSLE010000129.1 GCA_947647645.1 uncultured Microbacterium sp. | reverse complement strand
CACCCGCGTCGTGCAGGTCGACATCGCGCCGGCGGCCACCCACCCCCACGTCGGCGGGTACATCCGGGCGGACGCACGGTTGGTCGCCGAGCAGCTGTGCGACGAGCTGTCCGCGCGGGGAGCCACGGCGAGCGGCTGGCGGGAGAGTGTCGACATCACCGCGCTGCGCGCCCGCGAGCCGGGCGACGTCCTCGCCCCCGACGGACGACTCGACCCGCGTTCTCTCGCCGTGCGTATCGGGGAGATCCTCGAGGACGCGCCGTCCACCCGTGAGCGCGTCGTGGTCACCGACGGGGGCCACTTCCTCGGCTGGGCCAACATGTACTGGCCGGTGGCCTCCCCGGACCGGATGATCATGGTCGGCACCGCGTATCAGTCGATCGGACTCGGATTCCCGTCGGTACCGGGTGCGGCCCTCGCCCGCCCGGACGCGACGGTCGTCCTCTCGACCGGCGACGGCGGGGCGCTCATGGCGCTCGCGGACCTCGAGACGGCCGTGCGCGTCGCAGGAGGCCGCGGACTGGCCGTCGTCTGGAACGACGCGGCGTACGGCGCGGAGATCAACCTCTACGGCCTCCAGGGCCTCGCCCGCGAGCCGATGCTCATCCCCGAGGTCGACTTCGCCGGCCTCGCGAGCGCCGTCGGCGCACGGGGCGTGGTGGTGCGGACGCTGGAGGACCTCGTCGAGCTCGCAGACTGGGCGCGCACCCCGGCATCCGCGCGGCCGTTCCTGCTGTTGGACTGCCGCATCTCCGGCGACGTCATCGCGCCGTACCAGCAGGAGATCATCCGGGTGAACTCCTGACGCGGCCCGCGGAACGAGACGCGCGGATGCCGGGGCGCTCCCGCCGGCGGGAATGCGCGGACCTGTCGAAACGCTGTGCCTGTGGCGCACACTGGGGGTCGACGGGTTCCCGTCGACCGAGGCGCGCAGAAACGGGGTGCTGTGGAAGGCTTGGAAGTCACCGTCCTGCTGGGGCTGGCCGTGCTGGTGGGAACCGTCCTCGCACCGCGGCTTCGGGTCGCGACACCGCTCGTCCTCCTGGTCATCGGGCTGCTGCTGGGGTTCGTGCCGGAGCTGCGCCGCATCGAGCTGCCGCCCGAGACGGTGCTCCTGCTGTTCCTGCCGATCATGCTCTTCTGGGAGAGCCTGACGACGTCGCTGCGCAGCGTCCGCCGGTCCCTGCGCTACATCGTCCCCATGAGTACGCTGCTGGTCGTCGCGTCCGCGTTCGCCGTCGCCTGGGTGGCGACGATGTTCGGGCTGCCCTGGCCCGCCGCGATGATCCTCGGCGCCGCGGTCGCCCCGCCCGACGCCACCGCCGTGGCCGCACTCGGCCGACTTCTGCCGCAGCGTACGTTCATGAAGCTCAAGGCCGAGAGCCTCACCAACGACGGCACCGCCCTCGTGCTCTACGCGATCGCGATCTCGGTGGCCCTCGGCGACACCGTCACCGGCTGGTCGATCACCGCGACCGTGCTTCTGTCCTACCTCGGCGGAGCGATCGCCGGCATCGTCGTCGCGGCCGCCGCCTACGCGGCGCTACGGCGTATGCGCAACGCCCTGTCGATCAACGTGACCCTGCTTCTCGTGCCGTTCACCGCGTTCCTGATCGCGGAGCTCGCGAATGCCTCGGGCGTGCTCGCCGTCGTGATCGCCGGCCTCATCATCGCGTGGGCGTCGCCGCGGATCACGACCGCCGCCTCCCGGCGCACCGCGATGGCCGCGTGGCCCTTCGGCGTGTATCTGCTCAACGGCGCGCTGTTCGTGCTGATCGGACTCGAAGTCCAGCTCGTGCTGCATGAGATCTCGCCGAGCGAGCTGTGGGGCCTTGTCCTCCTCACCGTCGCCGCATGGGCCGTGCTGCTGGTCGTCCGCTACCTCTTCCAGCTGCTGGTCTCGCCCTTCTCACGGCCACGCTCACCCGCGCTGAGTGCACGCTCCGGCCCCGGCTCGCTCAACCGTGCCCGGGTCGTCAGCACCGTCGCCGGGTTCCGTGGGGCGGTGTCGCTCGCGATCGCCCTCTCGGTGCCGCTGACCACGGCATCCGGCGACGCCCTCGCGGGACGCGACGCGGTCGTGTTCGTCACGGCGGGCGTCATCGTGCTGAGCCTGCTGGTGCAGGGCCCGCTCCTGCCCGCCGTCATCCGCTGGGCGAAGCTGCCGAGCGACGACTGGGCCACCGACGAGCTCGAGCTCGCCCAGCGGACCATCACCGGCGCCGCACTCGCCGCGCTCGACGACATCGCGGCCGAGCACGGCATCAGCGACGACGTGCGCGAGCAGGCGCGCCGCAACGGCTACGCGATGCTCGAGCTGGCGAACGCGCGCGCCTTCGCCCGCGCGCAGGCCGCATCGGACAGCGACCAGATCACGCAGCTGGAGAGCATGGTCGTGGCCCCGTCCGCCCCCGACGCCGTGGATGCGGCGGCCGCGGGAGCCGAGAGCGTCACCGCACTGACCATGCTGGCCGCCTCGACCGGCATCGACCTCACGCAGCGCTCGCCGCTGATGCGGTTCGAGGAGACGACGCGTCTGAAGCTCGCTCTGCTCGAGCGCAAGCGCGAGGTGCTGCTGCGGCTCCGGCGCGAGGGCACCGTCGACGACCTGCTCGCCCGGCGCATCGAGGCGCACATGGATGCCGAGGAACTGCGCCTCAGCGGCGTCGACGACCTCGCCTGAGACGCGGCGTCCCGGTCAACCGACGGGCAGCATCCACCGCGAGAAGAAGTCCACCAGCTCATCGGTCCCGTCCAGCGGCAGGACGGCCGCGACGTACTGGTCCGGGCGCACCACCACGAGCACGCCGTCGCGCGACAGGCCGCGTTCGTCGAAGATGTCGACGTCGTTCCACCGGTTCGGGGCGGCGGTGAACACCTTCTCCCAGTCGGTGAGCGCCAGCAGACCCGACCGCGGCCGGAAGGCGGCGGGCGCACGCGTGACGTCGACCTCTTCGAAGCCCTGCTGGTAGATCACCTTCGCGTCGAAGACCGCGTCGATGTCGGCATCCGGCGGGGTGTGTCGGCGCACCGGAGACTCGGGGTCCTCCGCGAGCCAGTGCGCGAAGCGTGTCAGCGCCGAGTTCTCGGCCAGCCCGTCGCGATCGGCGAAGGCGTAGAGGCGCCAGCGGCCGTCGGCCCTCGCATGGTGTCCGAGGTGCACGACGTTCCCGTCGGCGGCGAGCGTGACGCGCGCGCTCTTGAACCGCCTGCCGACCGGGAACCCCGTGGCGAGATGCTGATGCGCGTCGCCCGCCACGACGCCGGTGCCCACGGCGTAGGTCGTCATGAACCCGGACGGGAACTCCGCGGTGGCGAGATAGTAGGCCGCGAGATCGGCGGGGTCGGAGATCTCCTCCGGCTTTCGTGCCATCAGCGTCGACCACTCCTTGTCGAAGTCGATGAGCTGTTGCGCCACCGGTCGCCGCTCCGCGCCGTAGGTCGACAGGAGGGACGCCGGGCTCAGGCCCGTGAGCACGGAGCCGAGCTTCCACCCCAGGTTGAACCCGTCCTGCATCGAGACGTTCATGCCCTGGCCGGCCTTCGCGCTGTGGGTGTGGCAGGCGTCGCCGGTGAGGAACACCCGCGGGTCGCGCCCCCCATCGAGCGCATCGTCGAAGGCGTCGGTGACGCGATGGCCGACCTCGTACACGCTGTGCCAGGCGACGCTCTTCACGTCCAGCGCGTACGGGTGCAGGATCTCGTTGGCGTGCCGGATGATCTCCTCGATCGGCGTCTGCCGCACCCGGTGGTCGTCGTCGGCCGCGACCGCGCCGAGATCGACGTAGACGCGGCTGAGGTAGCCGCCCTCACGCGGGATGTGGAGGATGTTGCCCGCTTCCGCGTTGATCGCGCACTTGATGCGCCAGTCGGGGAAGTCGGTCTCGACGAGCACGTCCATGACCCCCCAGGCATGCTGAGAGATGTCGCCGACGTGGACCCGGCCGATGGCGTCGCGGACGCGGCTACGGGCCCCGTCGCACCCGACGACGTAGGCCGCACGGACGGTGCGCTCTTCACCGGCCCGCTCGCCCGCCCTGTGGCGCAGGCGCACCTCGACCGGGCGCTCGCCGGTCTCGTGCACGGTGAGCCCGAGGAACTCGACGCCGTAGTCCGGCGCGATCCGCCCCGGCCCGTGGGCCGCCGCCTCGGCGAAGTAGTCGAGCACGCGCGCCTGGTTGACGATGAGGTGCGGGAACTCGCTGATGTCGTAGGCGTAGTCCGCGGTGCGCGAGCGGCGGACGATGTTCCGCGGGTTCTCCGGATCGGGTCCCCAGAAGTTCATCCACCCGATGTTGTAGGCCTCGGCGACGATCCGCTCCGCGAACCCGAAGGCCTGGAACGTCTCGACGCTGCGCGGCTGGATGCCGTCGGCCTGCCCGAGCGGCAGACGTCCCTCGCGCCGCTCGACCACGCGGGTCACGACGTCGGGGTACTGCGACAGCTGCGCGGCCAGCAGCATCCCGGCGGGGCCCGATCCGACGACGAGGACGTCGATCTCATCGGGAAGGTCGGCGGGCCGGCCGATCCCGACGCCGGCCGCAGGGAGCACCCGCGGGTCGGCCGAGACGTAGCCGTGGTGGTGGAACTGCATCGTCGTCGCCCTTCCGTCTCAGGCCTTCGACAGGCCGTAGACCGGGCTCTCGGCCTGTTCGGCCTCGTGGTCCGGCCCCAGGGGGATGCCGCTGCGGTCGCGCAGCAGCAGCGTCGCGATGAGGCCGAGCACCGTCATCCCGGCGAGGTACCACGTGACGCCGGTCGTCGAGCCGGTCGCCTGCACGATGGCCTGGGCGATCGTGGGGGCGAACGCGCCGCCGAGGATGGCGCCGATGGCGTACGAGATCGAGACGCCGGAGAACCGGATGGATGCCGGGAACAGCTCGGCGTAGAGCGCGGCCTGCGGCCCGTAGGTGAACCCGAGCCCGATCGTGAGGACCACGAGACCGAGGGCCAGCAGGACGACCGACCCCGTGTTGACGAGGGGGAACAGCAGGAGCACGCCGCCGAGCTGCAGCACCCAGCCGACGATGTACGTCGTGCGCCGTCCGATGCGGTCGGAGATCCACCCCGAGAGGAATGTGAACAGCAGCCAGGTGACGGCCGACAGCGTGACCGCGCCCAGCACGTCCGCGGTCGCGAGGCCAATCGGGCCCTTGGGGTCGGTCGCGTAGCGCTGGATGTAGCCGCCGGTGGTCATGTAGCCGACCGCGTTGTTGCCCGCGAAGACGAGCGCGGCGATGATCACCAGCAGCGCGTGGCGACGGAACAGCTGCACGATCGGCATCCGCGTCTCCTCCTTGCGCTCGGCGAGCTCGGTGAACACCGGGCTCTCCTCGACGCGGCGGCGGATGTAGGCGCCGATGACGATAAGCACGAACGACAGCAGGAACGGCACGCGCCAGCCCCACTGCAGGAACGCCTCTCCGGGCGCGATCAGCGCCATGAGCGCCAGCATGCCGGAGGCGAGCAGCAGGCCGAGCGGGACGCCCATCTGCGGCGAGGCGCCGAACACGCCGCGGCGCTTCTTCGGGGCGTGTTCGACGGCCATCAGGACGGCCCCGCCCCACTCGCCGCCCGCGGAGATGCCCTGCAGGATGCGCAGGAGCACGAGCAGGATGGGCGCCGCTATGCCGATCGCGGCATATGTGGGGAGAAGGCCGACGAGCGTGGTGGCGACCCCCATGAGGATGAGGGTGAGCATGAGGACGAGCCGGCGACCGTACCTGTCGCCGAAGTGCCCGGCCAGGAAAGCGCCGAAGGGCCGGAACAGGAAGCTGATGCCCACCGTGATGAACGAGAGCACCTGCGCGAAGCCCTCGCCGGCGGGTGCGAAGAACAGCTGGCCGAAGACGAGACCGGCCGCGGATGCGTAGATGAAGAAGTCGTACCACTCGACCGTGGTGCCCACGATCGTGGCGACGACGACGCGGCGTCGATCAGTGTGGGCGGCGATGGTCCCGGTCGGGGTGAACCCGCTGGCTTCGTGCGGGGATGCGCTCATAGGGGTGACTCCAGTGTCGGTGTGACGTCTCTGTCGCGGGGCGAAGCGCTGCTTGCCCCGATGCCGATGATCATATACGATTTCGGATACGACGCAAGAGCGAGGGAGCTCATGACCATCGACGCCCACCCGACGATCGCCGACGAGGCGGATGCCGCGGACACCACCGACCCGCGGTTCGCCGCGCTTCCGGGTCGCCCCGGCAAGATCGTCGCCGTGCACCTCAGCTACGAGTCCCGCGCCGCGCAGCGCGGACGGCGTCCCGACGCGCCGTCCTACTTCTTCAAGGCGTCCAGCTCCGTCGCCGCCTCCGGCGGCACCGTCGATCGCCCCGCCGGCACGGAGCTGTTGGCGTTCGAGGGCGAGATCGCCCTCGTGATGGGCCGTGCGACCCGCCGTGTGGGCCTCGAACAGGCGTGGGAGCACGTCGGATGGGTGACGGCGTCGAACGACCTCGGCCTCTATGACCTGCGCGCGAACGACAAGGGCTCCAACGTCCGCTCGAAGAGCGGCGACGGGTTCACGCCGATCGGGCCTTCTCTCCTGCCGGCCCACGAGCTCGACCCCGCGGGCCTGCGCGTGCGCACCTGGGTCAACGGCGAGCTCCGCCAGGACGGCACGACCTCCGAGCTCCTCTTCCCGCTCGCCCAGATCGTCGCCGATCTGTCGCAGCACATGACCCTCGAGCCCGGCGACGTCGTCCTCACTGGGACGCCGGCGGGCTCGTCCGTGATCGTGCCCGGTGACGTCGTCGAGGTCGAGGTCGACGAGCCCGCAACGGGGACGCGCACCGGTCGCCTCTCGACCACCGTCGCCGAGGGGCCCGGCATCCCCTTCGACGGCGAGCTCGGATCGCTGC
>CANSLE010000128.1 GCA_947647645.1 uncultured Microbacterium sp. | reverse complement strand
GGGAGGCCCTCGCCGCCGGGGCGAGCGCACTGCTGCTGCACGGCGTCGACGACATGCACGCCCTCGCTCTCGCCGAGCTCGACCGGCGCGGGCTGCGGGTGGGCTCCGACATCTCGGTGATCTCCATCGCCGCCTCTTTCGACACGACGAAGCTGCCCGTGCAGATCGACACGATCCCGCTCATCCCGGAGGCCTCGTGCGATCTGGCGGTCGACCTCGCGCTCGCGCGCATCGACGACCCCCGCCGTCCCGCCGGCATCCATCTGCTCGCGCCCGTCTATCGGGATGCGGGCTCGGTGACCACGCCCACCCACGCCTGATACCCCCTCCGAAAGCGCTCTCGTTCGCTCTTCATCGAAGCGCTTCGACACCCCCGCAACTGAACACCGCAACCACAGACCGGGCCGACGATGGCCCACCGAAAGGAGTGCCGACGATGGCACGATTCACCCGACGGACGCGGTCGCTGACCGCCGCCGTCCTCCTCACCGCCGCCGCCGCGCTCACCATCAGCGCCTGCTCGTCCACAGGCGACACCGGTTCCGGTGGCGGCGACGGCCAGACCCTCAAGCTGTGGCACTACGAGGGTGCGGACAGTGCGATGGGCAAGGCCTGGGCCAAGGCGGTCACCGTCTTCGAGAAGGAGACCGGCGCCAAGGTCGAGTTCGAGGAGAAGTCGTTCGAGCAGATCCAGAAGACGGCGAGCCAGGTGCTCGACACCGACGCCGCCCCCGACGTGATGGAGTTCAACAAGGGCAATGCGACCGCCGGCTTCCTCGCCTCGACCGGCCTGATCAGCGACATCTCCGACGCGGTGGCGACCTACGGCTGGGCCGACAAGCTCGCCCCGTCGCTGCAGACGACCGCGAAGTACACCGACAAGGGCGTCATGGGCGGCGACAAGTGGTACGGCGTGCCCAACTACGGCGAGTTCGTCGGCGTCTACTACAACAAGGACGCCTTCGCCGCGGCCGGCCTGCAGATCCCCACGACCTACGACGAGTTCGTGAAGGTGCTCGACGCCTTCGTCGCGAAGGGCATCACCCCGCTCGCCGAGGCCGGCGCGGAGTACCCGCTGGGTCAGCTGTGGTACCAACTCGCACTGTCGAAGGCCGACCGCGGCTGGGTGAACGACTACCAGCTCTACAAGAGCCCGGTCGACTGGCAGGGCCCCCAGACCACGTACGCCAGTCAGACCCTGAAGGACTATGTCGCCAAGGGCTACATCGCGAAGGACGTCTCCTCGATCAAGGCGGAGGATGCCGGCGTCTCGTTCATCAACGGCACCTCGCCGATCTTCGTGTCGGGGTCGTGGTGGTACGGCCGCTTCACCGAACAGGCGACCTCGTTCGGCTGGACGATGCAGGCCTTCCCCGGCTCGACGCTGTCGCTGGGCTCCTCCGGCAACCTCTGGGTCGTGCCCAAGAACGCCAAGAACAAGGACCTCGCCTACAAGTTCATCGACATCACGATGCGCCCCGAGATCCAGGCCATCATCGGCAACAACGGCGGCCTGCCCGTCGCGGCGGACCCGAAGGACATCACCGACGCGAAGAGCAAGGACCTCATCTCGGCCTTCAACGGGGTGCTCTCCCAGGACGGCCTGTCGTTCTACCCCGACTGGCCCGCGCCGGGCTTCTACGACGTGATCGTCCAGCAGCTGCAGGGCCTCATCACCGGCACCCAGGATGCCGCGACCACGAACGCGAACCTCGGCAAGGCCTACGACGCGGGCACCGCGGACTACCGCTGAGCCACCTGTCCCCTCCGGTGGGGGTGGCGCCGCCCGCGCCGCCCCCACCACGGAACGAAAGCACCCTCATGTCGCTCGCTACGCGCGCCCGCCGCGCCTCCGTCCCGATCGAAGAACCCGCCATCCCCCAGCGCGGCCGTGGCCGCGGGGCCTACTGGCTGTATCTGCTTCCGGGCTTCATCCTGCTGCTCGTCATCGTGATCGTCCCGCTCGTGTGGAACGTGTACCTCACCTTCACCAGTTGGAAAGGCGTGCGCGCGCCCGAGTTCATCGGCGCCGCCAACTGGATCAAGCTCGTGGGCGACGAAGCCTTCTGGACCTCCTTCCTCAACTCGGTGTGGATGGTGATCGCCATGGTCGTCGTTCCCACCATCGTCGGCCTCCTCGTCGCCGCGCTCCTGTTCGATGTCGTTGGTCGCAAGTTCGGCGGCAAGGTCGGCAGCTTCCTGCGCGCGACCTACTATCTGCCGCAGATCCTGCCGGTGGCCGTCGCGGGCATCGTCATCGGGTGGATCGTGCGGCCGGGCCCGGATGGCGCGCTCAACCAGGTTCTCGGCGCGGTCGGCATCGCCCCCGTCGACTGGTTGGGGCAGATGCCGTCGGCGCTCATCGTGCTGATGGTCGTGCTCGTGTGGGTGCAGATCGGCTACCCCGTCGTCGTCTTCATGGCCGCCCTGCAGCGCGTCGACCCGGAACTCTACGAGGCGGCGGAGCTGGACGGCGCCAACTGGTACCAGCGGTTCACGTCGATCACCGTCAGCATCATCCGTCCCGAGATCTTCGTGGTCACGCTCACCTGCACGATCGCGGCGCTCAAGGTCTTCGGACCGGTGTACGTCATCACCCGGGGCGGGCCGGCCGGCGCGACGCTCGTGCCGTCGTACTACGCCTATCAGGAGTTCTTCACCAAGCGCGACGTCGGCTACGGGGCCACGATCGCGACGGTGCTCACGATCGTCGTCGTCATCGTGTCGATCGTCTTCATCCGCGTGCAGAACTCCCTGGAACGCAAGGAAAGGGCGGGACTGTGATGTCTGCCGGCACCGTACCCACAACTGCCACGAAGCCTCGCCGCGCCCCGCGCGGACGCGGTGGCATGGTCACCAAACGCGGAATCGACTGGCTGATGCTCGCCCTCGTCGTCGTCGGCGCCCTGCTGGTGATCGCGCCGTTCTACCTCGTGCTCGTCAACTCGTTCAAATCCCCCACCGACTACGCCAACTCAGGACCGCTGGCGCTGCCGCACGCTCTCGACTTCACCGGTATCACCACGTTCTGGGAGCGCGTGAACTTCCCGGAGAAGGTCTGGAACTCGCTGTTCATCTCGGGAGTCGTGTCGGTGCTCGCCGTGCTGATCTCGATGTTCAACGCGTTCGCCATCGGCATCGGCCGCGTCCGCGGTCGCACCTGGATCGTGCTGCTGTTCCTGCTCGCCAACCTGCTGCCGCAGGAAGCACTGCTCTACCCGCTGTACTACATGTTCAAGTCGGTGGGGCTCTACGACAACATCTGGTCGGTGATCATCATCTTCACCGTCGTGCAGGCGGCATTCGGCACGTATCTCCTCTCCGCCGTCTACGGCACGTTCCCCAAAGAGGTGCTCGAAGCGGCCTCGCTCGACGGAGCGGGACAGTGGAAGATCCTGTGGCGCGTCGTGTTCCCCATCAGCCGCCCGACCCTGGCGGTGCTGCTGATCTTCTTCTTCATCTGGACGTGGAACGAGTTCCTCATCCCGCTGACCTTCCTCGCGTCCAACGCGAACCAGACCGTGCCGGTCGCGATCAGCGTGCTGCAGGGCGACCGTCTCATGGACGTCACGACGACGAGCGCATCGGCCCTCCTCGGCATCATCCCCACGCTCATCTTCTTCCTCATCTTCCAACGCACCCTCACGCGGGGCATCACGGCAGGAGCAGTCAAGTAATGAAGTTCACCGACGGGTTCTGGCAGCTGCGACCGGGAGTCGCCGCCCTCTACGCTCAGGAGGCGTACGACCTCTGGCAGATCCCCGACACCCCCGACGGGCAGGGGCTGATGGTCACGGCTCCCACCGCCGTCATCGCCCGTCGCGGCGACGTGCTCAACCGGCCGGTGCTGACCACGACGCTGTCCTCGCCCGCAGAAGGCGTCATCCGGGTGCGGATCGCCCACCACACCGGCGGCGCGTGGCACGGCGGCTTCGCGCTGCCCGGTGCAGGCGGCTCGGCGGATGCCGTGGAGGTCTCGGCGACCGAGGGCGTCGTGCGCGCCGGCATCCTCACCGCACGCGTCCGCGCCGGCGCACCCTGGGGCCTGGCGTTCGAGGTCGACGGGCGACGGGTCACCGGCAGCGGCCACAAGTCGCAGGGCCACCTGCGCGTGGCCGAGGATGCGCAGGTCGACACCGGCATCGTCGGCAACGCCCGCGCCGGGGAACGCACGCGCCCGGCGCCCACCTACGTCCACGAGCAGCTCGACCTCGGCGTCGGCGAGCTCGTCTACGGCCTCGGCGAACGCTTCGGCCCGCTGGTGAAGAACGGGCAGACCGTCGACATCTGGAATGCGGACGGTGGCACCTCGAGCGAGCAGGCGTACAAGAACGTGCCGTTCTACCTCACCAACCGCGGCTACGGGGTGCTCGTCAACGACCCGGGTCACGTCTCGTTCGAGGTCGGGTCGGAGGCCGTCGAGCGCGTGCAGTTCTCGGTGCCCGGCGAGGTGCTGGAGTACTTCGTCATCGCGGGGCCGACGCCGGCCGACGTGCTGCGCCGCTACACGGCCCTGACCGGCCGCCCGCCGGTGGTACCCGCGTGGTCGTACGGTCTGTGGCTCTCGACGAGCTTCACCACGGCCTATGACGAGGCGACCATCACCTCGTTCATCGACGAGATGACGGCCCGGGAGCTGCCGGTGTCGGTGTTCCACTTCGACTGCTTCTGGATGCGCGAGTTCAACTGGTGCGACTTCGCGTGGGACCCGCGCGTGTTCCCCGACCCCGACGGCATGCTCGCGCGGCTGCACGAGCGCGAGCTGCGGGTGTGCGTCTGGATCAACCCCTACATCGCACAGCGATCCCCGCTGTTTCGGGAGGCGGCGGATGCCGGGTACCTCGTGCGCCGCCCGGACGGCTCCATCTGGCAGTGGGACCTGTGGCAGGCCGGTATGGGGCTCGTCGACTTCACGAATCCCGACGCGACCGCCTGGTATCAGGAGAAGCTGCGAACGCTGATCGCCCAGGGGGTGGACTGCGTCAAGACGGACTTCGGCGAGCGCATCCCCACCGACGTCGTGTGGGCCGACGGCAGTGACCCGGGGCGCATGCACAACCTCTACACCGCGCTCTACAACCGGGCCGTCCACGACGTGCTGGTCGACAGCCGCGGCGAGGGTGATGCGGTGCTGTTCGCCCGCTCGGCCACGGTCGGGGGCCAGAGCATGCCCGTGCACTGGGGCGGCGACTCCACCTCGACCTTCACGTCGATGGCCGAGACTCTCCGCGGCGGCCTCTCGCTCGCGATGAGCGGCTTCGCCTACTGGAGCCATGACATCGGCGGCTTCGAGGGCACTCCGGATGCCGCGGTGTTCAAGCGGTGGACGGCGTTCGGGCTGCTCAGCTCCCACTCGCGCTTCCACGGTTCCGACTCGTACCGGGTGCCGTGGGCGTTCGACGAAGAGGCGGTCGAGGTGACCCGCCGATTCACGCATCTGAAGATGCGGCTCATGCCGTACCTGCACCAGGTGGGGCTCGAGGCCTCGCGCACCGGCATCCCGCTGCTGCGGCCGATGGCGCTCGAGTTCCCGGACGACCCGGCCGCCGCCTACGTCGACCGCCAGTACATGCTGGGGCCGTCGCTGCTGGTCGCGCCCGTCATGTCGGCGAGCGGCGACGTGGAGTTCTACCTCCCCGACGGCGCGTGGACGTCGCTGCTCACGGGCGAGCGCGTGGCGGGGGGCCGGTGGCGGCGCGAGACGCACGGGTTCGACTCGCTTCCGCTCTATGTGCGGCCGGGCGCCGTACTGCCCTGGGGCGCGCGCACGGACCGACCGGATTACGACTACCTCGAGGGTCTGGAGCTCCGGGTCTTCGCCGGCGGCGCGGGCACCCGCGAGGTGGTTGTGACCACGCCGGACGGTCGCAGCGAGACATTCCAGGTCGACCTCGACGCGGCATCCGCCTGACCGCCGCCGGCGCGTTCGCAGTCGCAGTCGCAGCAGCCGCAGTCACAGAATCGGACAAGCGCAACAGATGCGGATGCCACGCGCCCCGGCATCCGCATCTGTTCACGCCGTCCGCATCTGTTGCCGTTCCGGAGGTTCCTCCCCCGCTGTCCCCACACGCACGTTGTCCACACATGCAGGGCTTCTGCGAACCTCGCCGCGCGGGCATTGCCAAGCTCGACGTGTGGGGATCGGGGAGCTGGTGGAGGCGGGTGGCGGCATCGTGCACCGACAGGTGGTGCTCGATGCCGGCACCCGCCCTGCCACGCTGAGGGCAGCCATCGCGGCCGGGGAAGTGCGCCGCGTGCGCCGCTACTGGGTGGCGACACCGACGGCCCCGCCGTCGCTGGTTCGCGCTGCGGAGGTCAGCGCGCGGCTGGCGTGCGTCTCGGCGGCGCAGCACCGGGGATGGTGGATGCCGCCGGGCTCGACGCTCCGGTCACACCTGCACGTCCGCGCTCACGCGCAGCGGCCACGGCCCGGGGCCGACAGCGGCGACCCGGTGATCCACTGGGATGCGCCGATGGTGCCGACACACCCGCACAGCCTCGTCGAGTCGGCGCCCGATGCGCTGGCGCACATCGCCGGATGCCTGGCGCACGAGGACGCGCTCGTCGTATGGGAGTCGGCCGTGCGGATCGAGCGGGTGCCGCTCGCGGTACTGCGGCGCTACCGCTGGCGCACCCCCGCCGCGCGGCGGCTGGCCGGCGACGTCACGGGCCTGAGCGACTCGGGCATCGAGACGATGTTCACCTCGCGGGTCCGTGGAATCGGGGTGGCCGTGCACTCACAGGTGCTGGTGCTCGGGCACCGCGTCGTCGGCCTCATCGGTGATCGGCTCATCGTCCAGCTGGACGGCTACGCCTTCCATTCGTCGGCGGCCGACCGCGGACGCGACCTGCGGCACGATCGGGAACTGATCGCACACGGATACACGGTGCTCCGCTTCACGTACGCCGAGGTCGTGCACCATTGGCCCCG
>CANSLE010000127.1 GCA_947647645.1 uncultured Microbacterium sp. | reverse complement strand
GATCCCCGCAGCACCACCGCCGGCGGCCGAGCTCGAGCCCGCCCCAGCGGTTGCCCCGCCTGCTGAGGCCGAACCGCCTGGCGTGGCCGCACCCGAGCCCCCGCCTGCCGGTGAGTCGCCGCCGAGAACCTTCTTCGCGCTGTCGGCGGACGGTGCCGCGGGGATCGGGACGGGCCGGTTGAGTGCCTGCTTCGCCTCCTGCTCGGAGCTCATCGCGTGGTACATGTCGATGCCGACGAAGGACAGGAACTTGTAGGTGATGTAGGGCGCGAACGCCGCGATCGCCATCAGGACAACCCCGGCGATAGGGTCCGAGATTGATGCCAGGTCGGCCTCGATCGGTGCCGACACCTGGGCGATGGCGACGAGGAAGATCACGACCAGGACGAGCTTGGAGAAGATCAGGGCGATCACGAACGTCGCCCATTTGGCGAACCAGCCCTTGGTCGCGTCCCACGTCGCCCCGGCGAGGGCGATGGGCCCGAACACGACGGCCACCAACAGCAGCGCCTTCCTGATGAGCAGGGAGAACCACACGATCGCTGCCGCCGAGATGGCGAGCCCGGCGAGGAAGATGGTGATGATGGCGCCGACGCCAGGTGCGGCGATGTTGATGGTCGTCAGCCCTGCGGCGAGCAGGGCGATCCGGTCGCCCATCCCGGACATGGTGTTCCCGGTGGCTTGCACGATGCCGACGCAGAGCTGGTCGGTGACTTCCAGCAGCAGAGCGGTGAGGGTGAGGAGAAGGAACGAGCCCAGCACTGATTTCGCCAGGCCGAGGGCGGCGCGGGTGAGCGCGGTCGGGTCGCGGTGGATGAGCCCGGTGATGAGTTGGAGGCAGAAGAAGATCAGGAAGAGGAAGACGGCGATCCCGAACAGGATGTTGTAGACGCCGACGTACTCGGGCTTGGTGACGTCCACCAGGGTCGTGGTGTCGAACACGCTCCATACCGCGGTGAACAGCCAGCCGGCCGCCTGTCCCATCGCCTGCGCGAGCCAGTCGAACGGGGCTGAGATCAGCGACGCTGCCCCTTCGCCCACGGCGTCGCAGACCGAGGAGATGACCGGGACATCGCAGACGCTCATCGGCCCGGCTCCCGGTGGACTGGGCGTGCGGCTCGCGGCGTCATACCGACTGCCCCACGCCCCAGAAGAAGTTGACCAACGTCACCGAGGCACCGCAGATGATCGCGGCACCGCAGCTCACGAGGACGCCGACCTTGCCGCGCGAGGCGAGGTGCGGGTTGGAGGAGTTGGCGCCGAAACCCCAGATGATCGCGCTGATGATGAGCGCGAGGACGGAGAGGATGAGGCCGACGGTCATGACGGCGCCGACGATGGTGCGCAGTTGCTCGATGCCGGGCAGGCCGGTGCCGTTGGGGTCGATGTTGATCACGGTTGCTCCTTGACAGTTGCGAGAGGGTTCTCGGCGGTCAGGTGCGCCCGACGACTCCCGGCGTCGTCCTAGAGCTGGGCGCCGACGCCCAGGAGGAAGTTGAGCCAGGCCACCCCGGCGCCGGCCAGTGCCGCCGCGCCGACTGCGACCCAGAGGCCGGTGCGGGCTTTGGTGGCGGCCTGGTAGTTGCCGTGCGCGGAGGCGACCGCCCACACGATCGCGCAGACGACGAGCATGAGGACGGCGATGATGAGGACGAACATCAGCAGCGCGCCGACGATGGAGCGCAGCTCGCCGGAGCCGCCGACGCCGCCGAAGTCGGGGAACACGTCCATCAGCGGGAACCTCCTGCCAGGGTGCAGGCAGCCGGGGCGGTGTCGCCGGCCTGGATGCCTTCGGCGGCGTGTTCGGTGAGCCAGGCGTCGGCGTCGACGGCGGGCTGGTTCGCGCCGCCGGGATGGATCTCTGCGTGCAGGTGCGGCCCGGTCGAGTGGCCGGAGGAGCCGACGTCGCCGATGTGCTGCCCGGCGCTCACTGTCTCGCCGACCGCCACATGGATGCCGGTCTGCCACATATGGATGTAGTAGGAGGCGACGCGCTGACCTTGGACAGTGTGCTCTATGACGATCACACCGCCGCCGGAGTCGTTGTAACTGGCGCGGACCACTACGCCGTCCGCGATGGCGTAGATGGGGGTGCCGTCAGGGGCGGCGAAGTCGCTGCCGGAGTGGAAGGCCCGTTCCCCGTTGATCGGGTCGATGCGCCACCCGAACGGGTCGGTGCGGACCCAGGTGCCTTCCGGCAGCGGAAAGACAATACGGCGGGTCTCCGGCACGACCGGCGGCGCGCTGTTGCCGTTGCCGCCGGTGGCTGGGCGGGTGAGGGCGGTCAGGATCGCCTCGGCGACGGGCTGGTAGTTCTGGTATCTGTCGGAGTAGGCGCTGACCTCGACGGCCTGGGCGGCTTCGCCGGGGTCCATCTGCTGCCAGCCGGGGATGTCCAGCAGGCCCCGCGGTGAGGGGTAGTTCGGGCCGGTCTGTCCGCCGTAGAACGCGCGGGCCTGATAGCCCGGGTCCATGAGCTCGGTGACGGTGCCCCAGCCGGAGGCCGACCGCATCTGGAACAGCCCCAACGAGTCATGGTCCGATCCGTTCCCGTCGTTGGGATAATTCGCGGACTCCGGGTAGGAGCCGGTGTTGGCGAGCATCCGCAAGCTCGACTCGGTGAGACCGGCCATCAGGGCGACGACCACGCCGGGCCGCCTGACCCCGGCGGTCTGGCCGCCGACCGTGATGATCGTGGCCGCGTGGGTGAGCTGGGCCTTGTTCAGCGTGATCGCCGTCCCGTCCTTGGTGGTCGCGGTCAACGAGTCCGGGATCGGGCCAACGATGAGCGAGCCAGGCAGGCAGGTCGCGGTGGCGGCCGGGTTCATCAGCACCCCGACGCCGATCAACCCGGCCGAGGGGCCGAAGAACAGCAGGGCGACGGCGAGCGCGAGCAGCTTCTTCACCATGTCGGCCCCGGCTCAGCGGAGAGGGTTGTCGAGTGCGGACAGTCTCAGCAGCCAGCACAGGTCCGCGCGGAACTCCGGGGCGGGGGGCGTGCAGACGATGAACACGGTGAACGACACCGGCCGCGATGCTTCGACAGGCTGCGTGCCCCAGATGCCGGTCCTGTGCCGTGTGCCCTCGATCGTGTAGGCGGTGGCGCCGCGTGGGATCTGGCCCGGTGCGGCTTGCGCCTCGGCGGTCGTCCACGCCTCCGGTACGACGACGCTGTCGATGGTCAGCCACTGCCGGGTCTGATAGGTCCGCAGTTGCGCCCACGCCTCGGAGTTGGGGAGGTAGGCGCGCACATCGACCGCGAGCGCGTTGGCCTCCGTAGTGTCGGCCGCGTCCGCGAGCACCTGCGCGTAGTCCGAGGGTTCCAGACCCGAGCTCGTGTCCCAGGTGAGCAGCGCCTGCCCGACCTGCCGCGCGAACTCCGCCGGGTCGGACAGAGGCGGGATCGGCTTGGGCGAGCTCGGCGCGCCCGCCGATGGGACGGGCGTCCCAGCGGGTTGGATCGACCCTTCCGTGTCGGGCTCGTTGGTTCCGGGGCCGCGAAGCAGGCCGTACATTCCGAGGCCGATCAGAAGGAGCAGGGCGAGACCGCCGGCGATTGCGGCGATGAGTAGGCGGCGACGGCGACGGTTGGCGGCGGGGTCCATGCGCGGGTTCCCTTCCAGGCGAGATGTGATGTCGCCGGGCAGGTGCGCCGCCGCACCCCGGAGGGGAGGGATCAGGCGATGTGCTCGGTACGGGAGTGCCGCGCGGCACGGGCGGCATCCGCGAACGCGACAGTGCCCGTGACGGCGTGCTCGAACCTCGCCCATTGCTCCTCGGTAAGGGCAGACGCCACTTCGGCGGGGTCGTAGTGCGCCCACCAATCGGTCATGTCGTCCCAGGTCGCGGTGAACACGGTCAGCGGGAACGGCACCGGCTCGCCCGTCTCCACCGCCGTCAGCGCGGGCCGCTTGGCCTTGCGACGGGCGGCCTTCGCCGCCTTGACGCGGGCGAGCGCGGCCTGCGCCAGCGCCTCCATCTCGGCGGTCTTCGCCTCCTGCTCGGCTTCGCGCACCGCGGCGGCTTCGGCGCGGGCCAGCTCGCGCAACTCCGCCGGCTGAGCGAGGTCGGCGGCGAGCTCGTCGAGCTCGGCAAGGGAGAGCTCCGTGTTGATCCGCAGGTGCGAGGGGTAGACCTTGCCACCCGCCTTGATCCGCTCGACCTCCTCGGCTGCGCGCTGGCGCACGGACTCGGGTTGGCTCTCGTCGGCGGCGAGGTCTTCGAGGCGACCGATGCGCTCCAAGGTCGTGTAGGAGGCGCGGCCGGTGACCATCCGGGCTGCCTGCGCGCGGGCCTCGCCGGTCGGAGTGAGGAACGGTGCCGCCAAGTTGGCGGCACCGCTTTCTCCGGCGTCGCCGGACGCATGGAACCGGGTCGCCTCCTGGCGGCGCGCGGCGTCCTCGGCCAGCAGGGTCTTCAGCTCGCGATAGAGGGCGGCAGCTTCGAGCTGGGTCAGGGGCTTGTGCAGGAGGTTGTCGTCCTGCTCGGCGAGGAGCTGCCCGAGCCGGTCGGAGACCCCAGCCCGCACCCAGACGTTGACGCTCTTCCAGCCAAGCTGCCTGATCGCCGCGAGGCGGCGGGCGCCGCAGATCAGATGCCCGTCGAGGGTGATGGTGATCGGCTGCAAGAGCCCGCCCCGGCGGATCGACTCGACCAGCGGGGCGAGATCTCCGAGGTCGTGACGATGCCGGCGGCCGACCGTGATGGAGTCCACGGTGCGCTCCAGCTCGATATGGCCGGCCGGTGCCGTGCTCATGGCCGCTCGATCCCTGGGGCCGCGAGGCCCGCGGCGAGCACGAGGTCGTCGTCCGTCAGCAGGGCGCGCAGCGGTTCGCCGATCAGCAGCCGCAGCAGCACGCCGCGGCCCGCGTTGGTGTGCGCGAGGGCGGGGTCAGGGGTGCCGAGGACGATCCGCAGCAGCGCCGACCACGACGCGCCGGGCAGGTCGAGCAGCGCGCGGGCCTGACGGTCGCGGCGCAGTCCCTCGAACGCGGAGGAACGGGAGGCCGCCTCGGCAAGCCGGGCGGTGACGTACTCGACGGCGGCGCGGGCGGTCTCGGGTTCCCAGCCGAGTAGGCAGAAGAACGTGATCGTGTCCTCCACCGCTGAGCCCACGGTCGTCACTGGGTCCGCCTGCGGCTCCTCGGCGTCGGAGAACGGGTCGACGTGGAACGCCGGGTGGTAGTCGGTCAAGGGGTTCTCGCGGTCGCTGAACCGCTCCGCGTCGTGGAAGACGGAGTAGCGGGGCCGGCGGGCCTGGTGCACGGAGCAAAGGAGCCCGTTGCCGCGTTCCTCGCCGATGCAGGTCACCTGCACCGCGCGGGTCACGACCGCCCAGGGGTCCTCCGCCCGGCGGGTCGCGGCGTTGCGCATCACCTCGAACGCCGCCGATGCGGCCTCCCACGGGTCGAGCCCGTGCTTTCGGGCCAGCGCCGCGTACTTGTCGGCCGCGTGCCGCATCAACGCCGCGGCCTCCGGGTCGTCGCGCCATGCGCCTCGGCCGGCGTCGTGCAGGCGGGTGAGCAGGGCGCGCAGCGCCTCCGAGTCCTCGAAACGAGCCCGACGGTCGCGGGCGTTCATGGTTCGCATTCCGGCACCTCCTGACCAGCAGGTGCGCGCACGTCTTCCAGCCACGGGGCTCACCGTTGCGCTGGGGGCGTGCATGGCTGCCTCAGCCCAGCCCGATCCCGGAACGCGACACCCACGAGAACCGCTCGCCGCCGCCGCGCCCGAACGCCGAGGCCGGCGGAAGCCTGCGGGCACGCTCACTGACCTTCGCCGCCGTGCTCGTGACTCCGCGGCGGGTCGCCCGGACACTCTGCCCCGGCACGCGGCGAGCACGGCGGGCAAGCTCGGCCTGGAAGTCGATCCCGAGGCCCGCGATGCGACCCGACCGGGAGGCCAGCAGCTCGGTCGGGCGCACCCACTCCACGCCCGGAACCTTCGTCTTCGCCTCCCCGGCGGCGGTCGCGCCGGTCAGGGACGGGTCCTTATGGCGGGCGAGTGCCGAGGCTTCACCGCCCTCGGCAGGCGTGGTGCGAGTCTTCCGGGTCTCGTCGTCGCGGACAACGGTGCGCGGGGTCATCGTGGGCTCGTTCATGCGGTCAGCTCCTTCGGGCGCTCCTGCTCATCAGGTGCGTCGCCCCGCGCCGCGAACCAGCGGCCCACGGTCGACGGAGCAACCTGGAGGTGCCGGGCGATCGCCTTGTTCGACCACCCCTCTGCCCGCAACCGAGCGGCGACCAGCCGCCGTCCCGCCGGCTCCGGCTCCGCCGTGAACCTCGGAGGGATGTCCGCGGCCGACTCCGGTGCGACCTCCTCGATGGGCTCGGAGGGTCGGGAGCGCACGAGCACGACCGTCAGATGCGTCGACGCAAGCAGCACGAGCGGCGGCACCGCGGCCACGCACGCGGCCAGGACGCCGGGCACGTCCGCGTCGGCGGCGACGACCGCGTGCAGGGCATTCGCGGTGACGGAGATGAGCGCACCCCCGGCCAGCAGCGCCCACGGATACCAGGCCGCACGCTGACCGGCCAATGCGACGACGGCGACGGTGGCGACGACGATCAAGCCGTCTACGATCACCGGCCACGCCCATGCCTGCCCCACGTCTACCCCCGATCGGCGGGCCAGGTCTGCCAAGGCGGTGAACGAGAGCCAGAACGCGCCGGCCGCGATCAGCACCGTCCCCGCGACCGCGGTCACCACCGCCAGCCGCCCACGCCGCGTCCGCGTCTCGGGGATCACGAGAGCGCCCGGCTTCTGGACGGGACCGCCCGGCGCGGCGCGTCGTCCTGAACGGGAGCGTCGCTGCTGCTCCTGGTCGCCGCGATGCCGGCCGCGCGGTAGGCGGAGCGGATCGTGGTGAACACCTCGCGCGGCGGCAGGCCGGCATGCTCGGCCGCCGGTCCCAGCGCATCCAGCGCCGACGCCGGCGATGTGCCAGCCTCCGCTATA